>CALMAR010000477.1 GCA_937859855.1 uncultured Kineosporia sp. | reverse complement strand
GCCACCACCAAGTGCCATGGGCCTTCTTACAGGCCCGATTGCCCGGCGTACCCGTGGTGCCGCAGGGGCAACGCTTGTAGACGGAACCGCGGGGCATTATCGCCCTCCGTGAAGCTGTCCCAGCCTCACGCGTCGCTCCGCCGCCTGAGGATCTTCATCTGCGGCCATCGGATCGAGGTCCAGGTCAGCGAGTTCGGGGGGTAGCTGCGGAGGCACCTGGCCTGCTGCGCGCATCCTTTGACGAAGTTCGGTGAGCAACTCGCGGCCAGCCGCGACGTGTTCGTCCATCAGCTGACTGGGTTCATCTGCCGCGTCTCGGAGAGAGTCCAGAAGGCCGGCGACGAATTGCGCGTGCATATTCGTGCGGGTCAAGGTCTCACGAGCTTCGGTCGTAACCTCGGGCAACCCGTCCGGCGGAAATCCGATAGTGATCCACTCAAGGACACGGTCCGTGGCGGCCTCTACGTCCCCGAAGAGCCGGACCTTCGCTGCGTCAGCGACTGGCAACAGCAGCGTCGCTGGGGGTATGCGGAGCGCAGCAGCCAAGACCAGCCACTCGTCGACCGATACTTCTCGGCGCCTCTGTCCATCCGCATTGCGGCGGCCCGTCTCGATGTTGCTTAGCGCCGCCTCAGTAAGCGCAGGCCAGCCGAGGTTCTTGCACTCCTGAGCAAGCGCAGCCCGGTTCATACCCGCCGCCTTTCGCAGGCGCACCAAACGCTCACCAAGAACATCACTCAGCACCTACGCTCCACTCATCAAATCGACGCGTTGCGCAACACTAGGCCGCATGTTGACGAGTTGGCAACCGTGGTCTTAAGTTTCCTCTCATGCTCATCAGTTCGACGCGAAGCACGTCGATTCGATGACTCAGTTGAGGAGTCGCAATGCCGATCACAGCTCAGAAGGCGCCTGCCCCGACGCAGACGGACGTCCTGGCATACCCGCCGATGGTCAATCTCTGGCCTGAAGGTGGCCGAGCAATAGGGCTCAGCCGGGCCGTGACCTACGAGCTGGCTAAGACCAATGCTTTTCCCGTGCCCGTCCTCCGACTAGGGCGGCGCCTCCTGGTTCGACGGGTAGACCTGCTCGCCTTCCTAGGCATCAAGGAGTCGGCGTGACCGTCGCTCTGGATCGAACAGTCGAAGTCGCTCCTACGCCGCCCGCTCTGACCCCGCTTGAGGCGTTCGCTCTAGCCTTTGCCGAGTACCGGGGCGCCCATTGGCCCAACCGTGACTACGCCTTCTACCGGCTGGAGAATGCCGCCGCTCTGGCTGGGCTGGAGCTCTGCCATTGCTGCGCGGGCGGGGTTCCGTGCGATCAGGCTGCCGGCGCCATCCGGTCCTGCTGCGGCGAGATCATCTGCGACGGGTGCGAGGAGCAGCACGACAGGACCTGCACCACCTTCATGTCCGGAGCCGCGGAAGACGCTGCTGCGGAGGCGATCTGGTGATCCCAAACAAAGGCCGCCCCGCTGGGAACGGGGCGGCGGATGAGCGGGTGGCACCGGCAGGGCGCGCTGTGCTCGGCTCCACGGTACCCGGCCAGTCCGACAGCGAGCCTTGGTGCGCGCTCAGCCGGGAGGACACCGCCGGATGAAGTCTGCTTTCGAGCGGGTCACTGACGCCCTGACCGCGGCTGGTCAGCGTGTGCAGTTGCGCGGCGATCAAGCGTCGTCGACATGTCCGGCGCACGAGGACCGGAACGCGTCGCTATCGATCAGCCAGAACGAGTCGGGGGTGCTGCTCCACTGCCATGCCGGCTGCCACGTCGACGACGTCCTGAAGGCCCTGGGGCTGGCCCGGCGTGACCTGTTCGACGACCCGATGGCCACCAGCCGGGGCTACGACGTCGTGGCCGAGTACCCGTACCACGACGCCAATGGCGTGGTGCTGTTCGTCAAGGAACGCCGCTGGCCCAAGGAGTTCCGGCAGTACCGGCGCGAGCCTGACGGGACCCGGGTCTACCGGCTCGGCGACGTCCAGCGAGTCCTGTACCGGCTCCCTGAGGTGCAGGCCGCGATCGCCGCCGGTGAGCCGATCTACATCGGGGAAGGCGAGAAGGACGCCGACGCGCTGACCGCGGCGGGGGTCTGTGGCACAACCTGGCCGGAAGGGGCCTGGAGCAACGGCCAGCGGGTCAAGTGGCGCAACGCCTACACCCAGACTCTGACCGGCGCCGACGTCATCATCGTCCAGGACAAGGACGACCCGGGCCGGCAAACCGCCTCGGACATCGCGGCCGCCATCAGCGAAGCCGCCAGCTCCGTCCGGATCGTCGAGGCCGCGACCGGGAAGGACGCCGCCGACCACCTCGCCGAATGGGGCACAGTCGAGACCCTGGTGCCCGTCAGCATCCCGGCGACCGAGGTGGCGGAGCCCGGATCGGAAGGCCGCGGCCCGAGCCAGGCAACGCTCCTGCGGCGGCTGGCGCTGGAAAGGTACGAGTTCGGCGCCGCAGCGGACGGAACACCGTTCGCGCTGCCCCGGATCGGGCCGCAGGTCGTCCGCTCATTCCGGGGCACCAGGACCGGGCTGCGCAACGAGCTCGCCGCGCTCTACGCCGAGAAGTTCGGCACCGTCCCCAGCTCGTCTGGCCTGACCGATGCCCTGACGGCGCTGGAGGGAATCGCGCTGGCCACCGATCCTCAACCGCTCGCGATCCGGGCCGGCCAGCACGAGGGCGGCCTAGTGCTCGACCTCGGCCGCGCTGACGGCCACGCCGTGCAGATCAACGCGGGCAGGTGGCGGGTAGTGGAAACCTCACCCGTGCTGTTCCGCCGAACCGCGCTCACCGGGCCACTCTCGGATCCTGACGCCGAGGCACCCTCGTTTGATCCGCTCCGGACCCGCCTGAACGTCGCTGATGAGGACTGGCCACTGGTCCTGGCGTGGCTGGTGGCAGCCCTGATGCCGGACATGCCGCATCCGGTGCTCAGCGTGGTGGGCGAGCAGGGCACCGGCAAGAGCACCGCCACAGAGCTCCTGGTTGGCGTGATCGATCCATCACCGGCGCCGCTGCGGTCCATGCCCCGCGACGTCGAACAGTGGGCCGTCACCGCTTCCGCCTCGTGGCTCGTCGGCCTGGACAACGTCTCCGGCGTCGCACCCTGGTTCTCCGACGTCCTGTGCAGGGCCGTGACCGGCGATGGCATGGTCCGGCGGCAGCTCTACTCCGACGGAGATGTCTCCGTCCTCGCCTTCCGCCGCGTGATCATCGCCAACGGCATCGACTACGGCGCCGTGCGCGGCGACCTCGCCGACCGAATGCTGTCCCTCGAACTGCACCGGATCACCGCCGACCAGCGCCGCACGGCTGCCGACGTCGCTCTCAGCCAGGACGACGGCGCACGCGTACTCGCCGCCCTGCTGGACCTCACAGCCGAGGTGCTGGCCGCGCTTCCTGGCGTCCAACTAGACGAGATGCCACGCATGGCGGACTTCTCGCGCATCATCGCGGCCGTCGACCAGATCCTCGGCACGAAAGCCTTGGAGCGGTACGCGACCCAGAGCGCCGACCTCGCGTCCGTGGTGGTCGCCTCGGACCCGTTTGCGATTGCCGTGATCGGCTTCATGGAGGGCCTGATCATCGGATCGTGGAAAGGAACCGGCGACGCGCTAGGCGAACTGCTGAACCCTCCCGACCCTCGGCCGCGGAATTGGCCCACTGGCGCTCAAGCCGTGAACGCTGCCCTGCGGCGCGTCGCGCAGCCTCTCCGCGATGCGGGTGGCCTTGACGTCGATGACAGCAAGGATCCCCGTACTCGGCGAGTGGTCTGGACCATCAAACGTCAGATTCAAGAGGGGGAACAGCCTTCGCAGCCTTCGCAGGCTTCGAAACCGGCTCTGACCAGCGACGATGCTGCGAAGCCCGAACGTCCGACAGGCTTCGCACCCGACCGGCCAGGCTTCGCAACCACTCCTAGTGCGAAGCCTCCGACTGGCGGTGCGAAGCCTCACTCAGCGGCAGGCTTCGCACCCAGATCGGCCTCTGACCAGCACATTTCCACCGCTGCGAAGGCTGCGAAGGCTGCGAAGGCTGATTCCCCGAATGAATCTGGGGAGACCATCTGATGGCTCATCTCGATCGCCTCGGCGAACCCATCAACCCGCCGGACCCTGGCGCTGATCACGACGCTGGCTACTGCTGCGACGGGTGGATCGGCACCGATCACCGTGGCCGGCCGCGGCCCTGCCCGATCTGCCGACCTCACTTGGCGCGAATCCCCGGCCTCCCTTGGTGGCGCTCGGGCGGCGGCTACCGGCCCAGACGCCGCCCGAGGCAACGCACCTGACCAGGCCCCCCACAACACCGCTCGCCAACCGGTCAGCGGAACGCACCGCACACAGGAGAACACCAATGGCCCGCACCACAACGGCGTCGACACCCACCCTCACGACTTCACAGCCGGCCCCCGGCGGGACACCGATCCCGCTCGAACCGGTCGACGGCAAAGGCCGCGTGATCCTCCCGGCCTCGCCGACTGGCCTCGTTGCTTGGATCAACCATGTCTTTCGCGGGGTCACCCGCGGCCGAGGCGATGAAGCCCTGACGAACGCCCTATTCCGCGACCTGCCAAGCGATGCTGTCGGCCACCTCGCCGCCCTGATCGAACGCGCCCGGCGAGCAGAACGCGAGGACGTGATCCAGGAATTCGCGGCCGGTGACAGCGCCGCTGGAGTGCTCGCCGAACGGGCCCGGGCTGAGGGCCACGCCGCCGGCCGCGCCGAAGCCGAGGGCGAGCACGCCACGGTGATCGCCGCCCGCGACGCCCACGACCTGGAGATGTCGAGGCGCCGAGCGCAGGTCTGGGATGACTTCAAGTGGGCGCTGCTGGCGAGCTGACCTCCCCGCTCCTGAGGGCTCCGTCAAACCTGAATCAGGCGGCGCCCTCAGGGGGCCCGACAGACTGATCGCCAGGAGCGACCCATGACGAATCCACGACGACCCGGACCCATGACGATTCCCGCGGGCCGGCCACCCTGCCCGCCGGGCTGCGACGGCAGCACCCACCCGCGATGCCGTAGCCATAACGGCGCCGGTCAGTGGTGCGGGGTCGCCCCCATCAAGGGCGGCACCGTCTGCCAGTCCCACGGAGGTATGGCGCCGCAGGTGCGGGCTGCTGCGGCCCGAAGAGCTGAGACAGCCGCCCTGGAGCTAGCGGTCCGCCGTGAACTCGGTACTGCCGCCGCGATCGGGAATCCGCTGGAGCGGATCCTGCAACTGGCTGGTGAGGTATGCGAATGGCTGGCCGCGCTGCGGGACCGGGCTCAGGAGCGGCTGGACGCTGACCGGCTGATCGTGGCATCCGAGTCGGGCCAGTCGATCGCCTTGGAGATCTCCCTGTACGAGCGGGCCTTGGACCGCGCCGCTCACGTCCTGAACCTGGCTGCGTCGAAGGACATCGAAGCCCGGCTCACGGCTGTCGCAGAACGGGACATGGCCGCGATCCTGGCCGCGATCGAGGCCGCCTACCGGGCTGGCAGTGAGGGCTTGACTATGGATGAGGCCCGGCAGCGGATCACCCGCCACCTGGCCGTGGTGCAGCCGTGACGTTCCTGGAGGATCTGAGGCAGCAGATCCTTTCTCCCTCGGGGGCTGAGCAGTTCGGCTCGCCGCTGGATCTGGCGGTCGCGGTTGATCCGCGGATGGTCCGCACCCCCGCACTGGAGCTGATCAACGACGCTCTCGTGTGGGCCGAACGAACCCCTGATGCGCGGCTGATCATCACCTGCCCGCCGCAGGAGTCGAAGAGTACGACGTGTACGAGATTCGGTTCGTTGTGGGCGCTTTCGCGGAACCCGGACCGGCGGATCGCCATCACCTCCTACGCCGACCGCCTGGCCCGGAGGTGGGGCCGGAGGATCCGGAACGACATCGTTAGCAACTCTGGTGGCCGGGGCGTCCTCGACCTGGGGCTGAGGCTTGCCCCGGATCAGAAGGCCGCCGACGAGTGGGAACTCGCCGGCGCGGATGGCGGCGTGTACACCGCCGGTGTCCGCGGATCGCTGACCGGCAGGCAGGTCAGCTGGCTGCTCATCGACGACCCAGTGAAGGACCGAAGAGACGCCGAGTCGCAGGTCATCTCTGATGATGTGTGGGACTGGTGGGAGTCCACCGCGTCGACCCGTCTCGCGCCTGGTGCGCCCGTGTGCCTGGTGATGACGCGGTGGCGGCATGACGACCTCGCCGGGCGTCTGCTGGCCGCTCAGCCGGGCGTGTGGCGCGTCGTGCACATCCCCGCTCAGGCCGACCCGGAGGCGCTGGAACCGGACCCGCTCGGCCGTCAGCCCGGTGAGTTCATGGCCTCAGCGCAGCGGCGCACGCAGGAACAGTGGGAAGCGCGGAAACGGGACGCGGGCGATGAGTGGGAGCCCATGTACCAGGGGAACCCGGCGTCCCCTGGCGGGCAGGTCTTCGACTCCAGCCGCATCAAGTATTGGACGGCCGCCCGCAATGGCAACGGTGAGGCGATCGCCTGCGGCCAGCAGGTCTGGCCCCTCTCCTCATGCATGCGATTTGCCACCGTCGATACGGCGTTGAGCACGGCGGCGAGCGCAGACTTCACCGTCGCCTCCGCGTGGGCGATCCCTCCGGACGGGTCTCTCGTCCTGCTGGACGTCGTCCGGGACCGGCTGCCCCCGCACCGGCAGATCGACGTCGTCCTCCCCCTCATGCAGCGGTGGGGGCTGGCCCGCGTGAAGGTGGAGCCATCCCTGAAGTCGACAGAGCTGGTCCGCGAGCTGGTCCGGGAGGGCCTGCCGGTCGAGGACGTGATCGCCGACAGATCTAAGACGCTGCGGGCGGCTCCAGCGGCGAGGCGTGTAGATCAGGGGCTGGTCTGGTTCCCCGCCGAACACCGGCTTCTCGACGTCATCCTGCGGGAAGTCGACCAGTTCCCCAACGGCCGGCACGACGACTTCGTCGACACTCTGGCCTACGCCGCGGCGACCCGGTTCGAGGAGTGGGTGCCACCCGCCGTAGCGCCGCGCGCCTCCCCATCACCGGCACGCACGGCATTGGACTACGGCTTGGACGTAATGATCGCGGACCCGATGCGGCAGGAGTGGTGATCCCTGGGCTTTGCTCATTCAACCGTCCGGTCGAGCACGAACCGGCGGATGTGATCGGCGCGGACCATCCGTTCCTTCCGGCCGGTCTGCCCGTCGCCGCGGCGCTTCCTGCCCGACAGGGTCATCTCGACGTAGGGCAGGTCGCCGGTCTTGAACGCGGAGTGCACCCAGTCCGTCGACATCCCGAGCTCTTTCGCCACTTCGGCCGCTGACCGGAGGGGAAACATCCCTTCCGGGTCATCGTCTACCTGGCAGGTCAGCTCCGCGGCCCGGAGGATCTGTTGCTCATTCTTCGCCATGGGTCAGATCGCCTCGACAGTGCGGTCCTCGATGAAGGCGTGGAGGGTGTCGTTGCGGAACATGCGGACGAACTTCGTCCCCTCGCCCCGCCCCGGGTTGTCCCGCAGGTTCATGTCCACGTAGGGGATGAGCCGCGCCGCGGCCTGGGCGTTGAACCAGCGCGCTTTCCGCCCGCAGATCTCCGCCGCCTCATCAGCCGTCCGCAGGGGGAACGGCGACTTCGGGTGATGCGGCGGAAACGCGCCCGCCGCATCAGGGTCCGGGACCGGGTCGGGAACCGCCCGGAGGAGGAGGGGGTTGTCATCTCGGCTTCGCACGCCAGGAGCATCAGGGAGAGTCGACCCGCCGGCGTGGGCGCCAGGCCGCTCACTCGCTGATCCCGTGCGATCTGCCGGCCACCAGGCGGCCGGACGGCCTACCCTGGGAACGGGGTCGAGGTCTTCAAACCAACGCCGTTCCGCCAGGGTCGGCTCGCAGGCCGGGAGTGCCCGTGACGAACCTCGATCAGACCGTTGCCGCCCAGGTTGATGCGGCGATGCGGCCACTCATGGCGAGGGCTGACCAGTTGATGGCCGATGCCCGCCCGCTGTTGCAGGAACGCCGCGACGCGTTGCTCGAGGACGCTGTCAGGTCCGGGCGGATCGCTGCAGCTGACCGGCCGCGTTGGGAGCAGTGGGCTGACCGGGCACCCACCGTGGTGGCTGAGGTGCTGGCGTCGATCCGGGCGGGCGCTGCGGTTCCGTTGAACTGGGACGGCGTCGTCCCGGATGACGCGGCGGATGAGGCCGAGTACCGGCGGCTGACCGCGAGCTTGAACTGGCGGGTCTGATTTACCAAACCGCTTGCCTCGTAACGTCTCTCACAGCGAGCGGGCATCGGCTATCCTTGATTTGGGGTCGAGGATCCATACTGTGCCGCCACCCGCCCGCAGCAAGGGTAGGGCGGTGGCGGCCGCGAAGAGTTGGGAAACCTCGACATGGCCGGTCCGCTGCTGACTGCGTACATCGAGGTCCGCGCCAAAGCCGACTCACTGAAACCTGACATTGAGGCGCCGGCGAAGGCAGCCGGGCAGGCCGCGGGTCAGGCCGCTGGCCGGGAGTTCGGCCGCTCCTACACCCAGACCGCCGCATCGGGCGCGTCTGGGGTTAACGCGGAGATGCGGAAGCAGGGCGTGCAAGCCGGTAACTCCCTCGTTGACGGGGTGAAGCAGTCCAGCCGGAAACTGTCAGAGACCACGAAGGCGCTGTACGCGGCGGGCGGCGCTGCAGCTGGGGCGGCGCTCGCCGCGGGTATCGCTACCAACCTTGAGTTCGGTTCGGCCAATGCGAAACTCCGCGCGCAGCTTGGCCTCACGAAGACCGACTCAGCCGCGTACGGCAAAGCGGCCGGTCAGATTTACGCCCAGAACTGGGGCGGCTCGATCGACGACGTGAACGCAGGCCTGGTCTCGGTGAAGCAGAACCTGACCGGCCTCGCCGATACGTCCCTGGCTAGCCTGCGGAAACTCACTCCCGAGTTCCTGGCGTTCAGCGATGTCTACGGAAAGGGCGTGGAGGAGACCACCCGGTCAGTGTCGCAACTGCTGCGGACTGGGCTGGCGCCGAACGCGCAGGCCGCGCTCGACGTCCTCACGAAGGGGTTCCAGTCCGGGCTTAACTCGGCTGATGACCTCCTGGACACCGTCGATGAGTACTCGACCGTGTTCCGGCAGCTGGGCTTGTCCGGGCAGGACGCGTTCGGTCTGCTGCAGCAGGGGGTTAAGGCGGGCGCCCGGGACACCGACACCCTCGCCGACGCTCTGAAAGAACTGACGATCCGCGCGTCGGACGGGACCGCAGCGGCCGGGTTCAAGCTGATCGGCGTCAACGCGCAGCAGATGCGGGACGCCATCGTGAAAGGCGGACCCCCGGCCAGGGCGGCGCTCGACGAGATCCTCGACGGAATCGCGTCCATCCAGGATCCAGCGAAGCGCTCACAGGCCGCGCTCGGGCTGTTCGGAACCAAGGCTGAAGATCTGCAGGGTGCGCTGAAAGGGCTCGACCTAGACACAGCGGCCAGCCAGTTCGGTGCCACGGCCGGTGCCGCCAAGCGGATGTCCGATGCTGTCGGCGACAGCCCCGCATCCAAGATCGAGGCGTACCGGCGGAAGCTGCAACTACTCACCGCCGAAGCCGTGAAACTGCCCGGTCCGCTGGGCGACGGAGCTGCTGGTGTCATCGCGTTCGGCGGTGACGCACTGACCGCGGCAGGCAGCATCGCCCAGATAGTGACTGCGCTGCGCGGGGTTAAGACCGCACAACTGCTGGCCGCCGGAGCGACCGACGTCGATACGACCGCGGTCCTGGCGAACACCAAGGCTCTGCAGTGGGAGGCGATCGCCGCCGGAGAAGCCGCCGGTGCGACCGGGATCGCTGGCGCGGCCGGTGCTGGCGCGGCCGCCGCCGGCGGCCGTTTTCTGGGGAAGGTCGGCGGCTTCTTCGGCGGAATCGGGGCCGCCGCCGGCAAGGCAGGCCTACTGGAAAGCGCCGGCAAGATAGGCCTGTTCAAGGGCGCTGGCCTGATCGGCGTCGGCGGCGGCGGGAAACTCAGCCAGGACAAGGTGTTCGCCGGCCTGGTGAAAGAAGGTCACGCCGACGAAGCCGCGAAGTCGTTCAAGCTCGCCACCGAAGAGATGAAGAAGTTCGGGCAGACCGAGGACCAGGTCCGCTCCCACTTCCCCCTGTACACGGCGGCGGTCGCTGCGGCGTCGGGTGCGACGAAAGAGAACGCGGCAGCGACCACGCAGGCCAGTACCCGCGCCGACCTGTACGCCGCGTCCCTCCACAGGATCCCGGCGCGCACGGTCAGCAACGTCGAGGCCGATATCAGCCAGGCCACGGCGCGGGTCGCGGAGATGAAACGGCGGCTGGCGGACCCGCACCTGACGAACCCGGAGAAAACGAAACTGCGGGCCGACATTTCAGCGGCGCAAGCGCGGATCCGGCAGCTGAAAGGGGAGCTGAACTCGATCCCGGACCAGACGGTCCACGTCATGATCGCTGAGCGGCTGGTGCAGAGCGCCGCCGTCTACAACTCCGGCATCAGGTCGGGCATCCAACTCAGGGCCGCTGGCGGCCCTGTGTACGGGCCGGGCACCGAAACGTCCGATTCGATCGATGCTCGGCTGTCGAACAACGAGCACATCTGGACCGCCGCCGAGGTCCGGGGCGCCGGCGGGCACGTCGCGGTGGAACGGCTCCGCAAGCAGGCGCTGGGGGGCCTGCACGACCTGGTCCACGCCAAGGCGCGGTTGTCCGCCGGGCCGCGGGTGAGCGGATTCGGGGGCCGCGGTAGCACGAGCGGATCAGCCGCCGGATCGGGAAGCGGCCTCAGCCGCGCCGACCTGGACTACCTGATCGAAGGGATCGCAGCAGCGGTTGCCCGGCACGGCACCGACCTGGCCGACGCCGTCGCGTCCCGCCCGATCATCCTCGACGGAACCCGCCTGGACCGGGCCCTCGGCCATCAGGCATCAGTGATTTCACGGACCGGACGGAGATAGGGCCATGCCAGAACATCGATGCCCGCACCCGCATCACGGCCGGCCCGATGCGGCAGCTATCGACGCCCTTCGCACGATGAACCTGATGGTCGTGACGGGGCTGGAAGCCTTGGACGCCGGGGACGACCCGGCCACAGCCACGACCCGGGTCGCAGAATCGGCAGCTCATCTGGTGCATGCGGGCATCTGCTCCCGCTGCGTCGCGATGCTGGTGGCAGCTGCGGGGATCGCCACCGCCACCATGGTCGCCGCTCCTTACCGCGCCGAGTTGGCCGAACGGCTCCGCGCTGACCTCTTGGACCTCGCGGAACAAGCCACCTGACCTAAACGGTCCGGCCCGGACTGGACGGCGGTGCTTCTCCCGGCCCGGGTCCGCCCGGGTCAGGACCGGACCAGCACGCCCCCCAGCCGGTCCACCTGGTCCGCATCCAGAAGGGGCCGCTGACCGGTCCGGACCGCCTCCACAACGGACCGGACCGCAAGCGCCACCAAGTCCGGCTGCTCAATGTGGACCGTGTGACTCGCCGACTTGGAGACGACGTGGACCGCGCCCAACTCGGCGGCGTACTCACGTTGCCGCCGCTGCCACACAGCGTCCACTTCAACGGCTGTAAGGGGCCGCACATCGGTGAGGTAGTCGTCGGGGAGCCGCTGCCAGCGGTCTGGCGATGAAGACACCACCACGCACGGGACCATCTGCTCTGGCGGCGGGATGGACCACCATTCATCCCGCATCGCTGCCGTGTCGAAGCGGATCCCGCCCTGCTCCGAGTCGGTGAGGGTGCGCTGCCGGTCCGGGAACTCGTCGCCCCAGAAGAACATGGACGTGGGATCGACAAGCACAAGCCCGGACACCTCACCGGGCCACAGCCGGTCAGCGAGCATCGCGATCACCGCGCCGACCGAATGCCCGGCCAGCACGCGCGGCGCGGACACCTCCATGACGTCGAGCAGGGTCCGCATCTGCTCGGCTGCCCAACTCATAGGCACACCCATTCCTGCGCCTTGGGGCAGCGGGTCACTCTGGCCGACACCCGGCCGGGCGAACGCAAGCCGATGGAAATCGGCGCCAGCCAGGAGCGGCATAACGTTGTTCACCCACTCCGAGGTGTCCCCGGTCAGGCCGTGCAGGAACACCACCGGTGGCAGACCCTCGCCCTGCTCCTTCACCTGCAACCGGTACCCGCCGACGTCCACCGAGCGCTCGCGGATCCCCGTCATTGACCCGGGCCGGCCAGACCCATGAGCCTCAGGTCAGCGGGGTCGACACCCTCGGCCAGCTTGATCAAGGGAACATCGAGTGCCTGGCATAACGACACCAGCTCATCGACCTTGACCGTGCGGTCGTTGTTCTCGATCCGGGTGATTGTGGAGCGGTCCACGCCGATCAGGCGCGCCAGCTCACCCTGATCCATCCGGCGCCGAACCCGCTCGGCGGCGATGTTCTGGGCTAGCACCGCGCTGAGCGGTCGGCGGCGTTCCGTGGGCATGCCCCATTGTGAGTCGGCGACTGGCTGTTCGGCTCCCGTCGGGGGGCTGGCGCATCACAGTCAGCCCGGAAACCGCCGGCCGACTGTGCATGCGTGGGGGCGAAACTCTGAACTCAGTTCTGTGCAGACCAGAAGGGAATCTGCATTCGGCTTAAGGCTTCTACAGACCTTCGAATGCCGCCGCTCTGAACTTCCTCAAAACGGTCAGTCCAAAGTCAGTGGCAACCCAGCGCTCAGATCGTTGCCGCTGTGTTCCAGGCAGAACGGCCATCCTTCGCATGCCTTCTGAGAGTGACTGGTCCGCATTGGTCGCCGGACGATAGACCGCCAGTCCTTCTCGTTCTAAGACGGCGACCAACCGCCGGAACGGCTCGCGGACTCCGGGCAGGGAGCGGCAGAGAGCTTCCTCACTGGCTTCGTGTTCCACGAGCTGCTCGCCGCTAGGTGGGAGTCCCAACGCCATACACCGCAAGAGCACCACGTGGTGGCGGTCCAATGCACTCATGGCGCCGATGATCTGCTGCTCCGCCAGGACGGCATCAAGACTCTCCGTGATCAGTCCCTCGGCTAGGTCCTTGCCGATCGCAATGATGCGAGCCGGGTAGCGGGACCCTTCGGCGCCTGCGGCCGCGCTGGTTGCCAGGAATCGGCGGTCCTCATCCGAGGCAGCGACGTCGATGAGTTCCGCGACTGGCCGACCCGCTTCATGCTCGGCTACGCGCCACATGGCAGCAGCCCGCTGCTTGTTCGCCTGGTACTCGGCGGCGACCAAGGTCTGTACTCGAGCGACGATGGGCTCCAAACCGGAGAGCAGCCCGGCTGGGTGGCCGGCAGCACCAATCCAGCCCATGACGGCTGCCGCAACGTTGTCTGGCGCCAGCAAGTTGCGGACTAGCCCCTTACCTGGCTGATCGAGGGCGGCATCGTCAGTCATCGATCTTCACGTGAACAGTGTGGCGTGTCCCCACGCAAGCCTCATGCGCGACTGGATCCGGTCCGGGTGTCAGGGGTCCGCCGCATCATGGGCCGGTGACCGTTCCAGACTTCGAGCACCGGCTGGCTCAGCTGGACTTGCACCCCCTGGTACTGGCAATCGAGTTCGAACAGGGCGGCCGGTGGTGGCCGGGCCGGGCCACGGGGTTCGTGCAGGACCAGGCCGGCTGGCATGTCAGTGTGACCCCCGAGCGCGACTCGTACCGGTCGGGTGCCCGCCCTGGCTGGTGCTCCCCAGACCAGGTCCGGCCCGGTCAGCACCCGGTCCGGACCACCAACGGCAAGCGGGAATGGGGCCACGTGGACCGGACGGTCCAGCTTCCCGCCGAGCTGGCCTACCTGGACCGGTGCGCCAGCAACCTGCACGAGCGGCAGGACCGGTCTACTTGAGGCAGTAGGCCGCATTAGGGCTGGTTACACTAAGCGATATGGCGATTACAGTTACGCTCCCTGGGCAATCCGAGCAGCAGGACACTCACCCCGATGCAAAGGGTGTACTGATCAAGGAGGGTCACCTCCTCTTGATCGAAGGCAACGGAACAGCCACCGAGGTGGTGGCGGCTTACGCGCCAGGCAAGTGGGCGTCGGTTAAGCGCGAGACCGCCATCTGAGCTGAGCCGGTGTTGCAGGAAGCCCGGCCTTGGATCGATCTAGCTATCAGTGCCGGAACTTTGCTCACCCTGGCGGCTGGCGTTCTGGTGTTCGGCCAAGCGCAGAGGGATCGGCGCCGCAGCCAGGCCCGCTTAGTCAGTGCATGGATGACCGAGCGGGAGATAGGCGGCAAGTCCTGGGCCACCGGGGCGGCCGTGCGGTACACGCCGAAGCTGCACATCAGAAACGGTTCGGACCAGCCCGTTTACCGCGTCAGGGTGTACCCACTGCGGGCCGTGGGAGAGCCCGCCAAGTTGCAGTTTCTGCCGCCGGGCTCCGAGCACACCGAAAACGTGGCCCAGAACCTAGCTAGCTGGCGCGGTGGTCCAGAAGATTCCGGCATCATCCTTCGCTTCGCTGATGCGGCCGGCCGAGGCTGGGAGAGATCCGATGGGCAGCTGAAGCCGGTCAGATGGTGGATGAGCAAGCGCGGCCTGCCCCGGCGGTTCGCCTCGCTGATCGACTGGGTTAGGGGTGGGGATGAGCCGCAGGCATCCTGATTCCACGGGTAGTCAGCGCGCCGCCTTACGCGCCGTCTCCGAGTAGTAGTTGAGGACCCGGCGGCCGATCCGGAGCCGCTGGCCGGTGCCCTTGCAGCGCTTGCACCGTCGCCAGTGCTTGCCCTTTGGGCTACGGAGCTTGCCGTCGCCCCCGCAGCGCCAGCACGATCCGAACGGCCACCAGAGGCAAGCCAAGGCGTAGCCGACCGCCCAGACGAACGGTGCCAGCGTGAGCATGGTGTGGGGGTTCAAGATGGCCTCCTGGCGGTGATTAGGGCTACTGGCGGTTGGTACTGCTAGGTCGCTAGTCCGCAGGTCAGAGGCGGGTTATGGGTGCTAGCTCCGCTGCTAGGGCTAGCAGGAGGGCTGCTAGCCGAGATGGGCTCTGCTAGGGCTCGTCCGGGGTGTCTGGGCCTGCTGGGAGGGCGGCTTGGATGTCGTCCAGGAACACTCCGCGCCGGTTGCGACGCTCGCCGGTTTCGGTGTCCAGTCGCTCGACCTGGCGTCCGGCTCCTTCGATCCCGCGGGCCTTGAGCAGGGCGGTCAGCCCGGCAGGTGTCAGGCCGTCGTAGTGGCCGGGCCGCAGGACTCGCAGGCGGGGCAGGATGGCCTCGTTCCAGAGCCCGGTTTCGCCGGGCCGGAAGATGGCGCGGACGTCGTCGGCGACGTTGATGGTGATGCGGACCTGGTCCGGTCCGGTGTCGCCGATGGCGTGGCCGGTGAGCAGTCCGGCGGCTTCGCGGTGCAGGCGGGCCCGGGCGCCGATCCGGGCCGCGTTCGGCCCGTCGATGAATGCGGACCGGACCACCCGGGCGGTGCCGCCGTCGCGGAGGTAGCCGACGCCTTTGTCGGCGTCGGTGAGCTGTGCGGCGTTGATGCCCTGGCTGTAGGCGCCGGTTCCGAGGACCATGTCGTTGGCGACCTGGTCCATCACTTTCAGGCAGAGCCGGGTGCCGACTGAGCTGCTGATCGAGGTGGGCAGCGCCTGCTTGTCTGGCCGCTGGGTGGCCAGGATCAGCATGATCCCCAGCGCCGGGCCGCGCTTGATGATGGCCCGCAGCATCGCCTCGGCTGCCTTGCCGTACTCGGACTCGAACAGCTCCTGGACCTCATCCACGATCAGCAGGACAGGCCACAGGCCGAGGTCACGCTTGGCCGCCAGCTGCGGCGTGACCTTGTTCTCCGGCACCAGGTCCGGCGGGAGCGACCCGATCCGCTCAGCCCTCGTGATCAGGTAGCCGAACACTTCGGTCACCGATGCCATTACCGACTCGAGCGCCGCATCGGAGGGTGGGCTGGACGTGTAGCGGTGCGAGCAGCCCTCGACCGCTGAGAGGTCTCCGGTGCCCTTCAGCTCGTGGCAGTGCAGCTCGACCAGCGGGTCAAGAGCTGCGGCCAGCGCGAACAC
>CALMAR010000476.1:6833-13497 GCA_937859855.1 uncultured Kineosporia sp. | reverse complement strand
TCACCAGTAGGACCAGCAGGACCAACAGGGCGGCCGTCGGGAACGGCGCCCGTCCGGCTCGGCTCACCCGGCCGCTCGGCGAGCCCGGCGCAGCTTGCGCCCCGCGGCGAACAGAACCCCGCCCAGTGCGATCGGCATCAGATCGGAGAACCATGCTGAACCGCCAGGGTGGTTCTGCGAGAACATGCCTGCCGCCTGGCCACCATTACCGGTCTCGACCTTGGACGGCATGACCGCGCCCTTGGATCCGACCGCGAGCACCTGGACCACGGCGTCCATCCGGCCGGCCGTGGCGTCACCGATCGCAAACACGTTGACCAGCTGTCCTGCCTTCACAGTCAGAGACGACGGCCCGAGGATCGGCGGCCCAATAGTCGCGGACGGGACCACCGCCACCTGATACGTCCCCGCCGGGACGACATTCGTGGCGAACTCCCCGTTGGCCAGATCGCGGATCAGCACCCGCCCGTTCAGCACAATGTTGGTGGGTGGAGCAACCGCGGTGTGCGCCACCAGCAGGCGGCTCTTGCCGCTCGGTGGGGGGGCGCGCCCCCCGCCGGCGGCGGGTGCCGCGCGGGGGGGGGGAGGTGGTGTGGGCGTTGGTGGGGTCGGGGGGCGCGCGCCCGGCGTCCGGAAACCGGTGGGCCACCAGATCTGTACTCGACCCGGTGGCGGCACTGAACCAGGCCTGGGCAACCGGGTCGTCGCCGCGCCACAACTGGACCGTATGTGCGCCGGGCCGGACGGTCAGCGGCCCCACCACGGTCTTGGCCTCGACGTCCCGGGCGACGATCCGGCCATCCAGGGTGATCGACCCAGTGGTCCCAGCGATCCCCTGGACCACGTAGACCACGCCGGAACCGGTGGCGGCATCGGCGGCCACGGCCAGCGGCCACCCGGCCGCCACGGCCGCCACGGCCAGCACCGGAAGCAATCGGCGCAGTCCCCGGACCGCCGGAAGCGTTCTGCCAGCAAACTTTTCACGCATCGCGTTCACCGCCTCATCGTGGTGCTGCCACGTCGCCCGTCCTGACTGGGCTGCCCGTCACATCGGAGAAGATTCGCGGCTATGAGGCTGGCGGATTGGTCTCAATCGGAGGATTCCCCTCATCCCGCCAGGGCGGCCTTTCACCCGTACGATTCCGGTGAACCGGGCTTGACGAAGGGTGGACGAGATGCGAATGCCGCGCGGCGAGCAGATTGGCCCACCGAGCCCGGCCGGGCGTCCCAGGCCAGTCCGGGACAGCACCATCGAAGCGACACTGCTGCCCGCCGGGTTGGCCCGTCAGGGCATGGAACCGGCAGCGGGGACCGCGGATACCTGGCGAAGTCCCCGCCGTCCCCGCTGGACCCTGTGGCTCGGAGGGGCTCTGGCTTTGGCCGCCGTCGTGACCACGGTCGCCGCCGTCAGTGGATTGCGCGAGGCGCCGGCCTCAACGAAAACCGCCGCAACGCCGCCGGTCAGGCCGGTAACGCCGAGCAGTCAGGTGGTGGTGACTCGCAGCGGGCCAAGCCGGCTGCACCTGACCGAACGGCTGGTGTTGGGCCGCCCGGCGTCGTCGATACAGCTCACCCGCCCCGACCTGTCCGCCGACCGAACGCTCACCCTGCCCCAGCCGGCGATCTCCGGCCTCCGGGTGATGGGTGCCGGTGGTGAGCTGAGCACCCAGCCGACGGCGACGGGCTGGGTGGCCCAATCCTCGGCTCGCCGGACGTCCTCCGCAATCACGGTCGAGTACGACGCCGATGGCGCCATCATCCGGCAATCCCAGTCTGTGAGTGCGGGACGCGCTTTGCTGGTGGTCGCTCCGCTCACGGCACCGATAGCTCGCGGCCTCGGCGTGCCCATCTCGGTGACCGCACCGGGAATCGCCGTCCGGCAAGCGATCTGTGTGACTTCACCGGCAACCCAGCAGCTCTGTGGATCTACGAACGCCGCCGGACGAGTGGCACAACTGACGTCGTGGCAGCAGGTGGCCGTCATCGTGCTGCAGGCTGACCTGACGCCGTGATCCATTCGCACCGGCCTGGCGTCCGGCCATTCCTGGTTTCAGGAAATACGCCCGAATTTCCGAATTAACCAATCCGTCACCGATGATCGCCGCGAACCCCTTCCGTCCAGTGGTGCAGCCCTGGCCATCGGACGAGATGTTCGCCACGGACGACGGAGGTCAGACAATGAAGTGCTGGAAACCCGTTTGGAACGACTGTCACAAGGAGCGCTGGCACCACCGCCATGATCACCGCAAGTGGTGTCACGACGGCGGCTGGGAGTGGAACAACTGCCACAGCCACGAGTGGGAGTCGCACTGCGAGAAGAAGTGGGCCCCGTGCTAGACGGCCCTAGCGCCTGGTGAACCAAGGGTTCCGGCCGGGCGCTCTCCGGCCGGAACCCGCCTCTCGGCAGGCGAACGGAGAAGACCACATGGTCACGCCCACACAGTCGATCTCGGACCTCGATTCATGGCTGCCCCGGACGTCGGCGCACGCGCGCTCCGGTGGCCAGCCAAGCCGTCATGCGGCCCGGGGCGGTACGCGCAGAGCCACCCGGTACACCGCCGGAGAACCCGGAAGCGGTGAGGCACAAGCCGGTTCGCCAGAGGTTCTAGCACCAATCCTGTCCATCCGCGGGGTTCTGCGCCGATTCTGGCCCTACACCCGCGGACTGCGCGGGCGGCTCCTGCTCGGTCTGGCCCTGGCTACCGCCGCGATCCCGTTGGAGACCCTGGCGACCTGGTTGTTCAAGGTCCTGGTGGACCGGGTGCTGCAACCGGCCAGTTTCGACATCTTCCCCCGCCTGGCCATCGCCTATGTGTCGCTGACCGTGCTGACCTCAGTGCTGGCCTTTGCCACCGGGGTGGTCATGACTTCAGTGGGCGAGACCTTCCTGCTCAGGTTGCGAACATCGGTGATGGCGCACCTGAACACATTGTCCCCCAGCTTCTTTCAGCGTCATCAGCTCGGCGATCTGCTCAGCCGGGTCGGTGGCGATGTCAGTGCGATCGAGACGCTGGTGGTAAGCGGGGTGACCACCAGCGTGACCGCAGTGCTGCAGGTGGTGGCCTTCGGGGGGATGCTTTTCGTCGTCAGTCCGCTGCTGGCCGCCACCGCGCTGACTGTCACCCCGGTGTTCTGGCTGATCTCCCGCTGGTTCTCTGGCCGGCTCAAGACCGTCTCCCGCCGGTCCCGCTACCACCTCGGCCGGCTCTCGGCGATCGCCGAGGAGGGGCTGTCCAACGTCACCCTGATTCAGGCCTACAACGAGCAGGGATCGCTGGTCGACCGGTTCGACGGCGAGGGCGGCATGCTGGTCGAGACGGCCATGTCATCGGCCCGGCTGCGCGGGCTCTACCAGCCGCTGGTCGATCTGGCTGAACTGATCGGGCTGCTCCTGGTGGTCGGCGTCGGCACCTGGCAGCTCAGCCAGGGCAACCTCACTCTCGGTTCCCTGCTGGTGTTCATGGCCTACTTCGCTCAGCTGTACGCGCCGCTTCGCGAACTCGGCCAGCTCTGGACCGCCGCGTTCGCGGCCAGCGCCGGGGCCGAGCGGATAGCCGAACTGCTGGACGCCAAGCCTGAGGTGATCGACGATCCGCGGCCATGGCCGGGCGGGCGGGCGCAGGGCGTGGTGGGGATGTCCGGCGTCTCGTTCAGGTATCCGGGCCGCGATCGGGAGGCTCTGAGCGGGATCACCTTCACCATCGCGCCGGGGCAACTGCTGGCCGTGGTCGGCCTGAGCGGTTCGGGCAAGTCCACGCTGGCCGCCCTGCTGCTACGGCTCTACGACCCCGATCGGGGAGCGGTCCTGCTCGACGGCCAGGACGTCCGGGACCGGCCGCTGGCTGGTCTGCGCGATCAGATATCGCTGGTCATGCAGGAGACGGTGATGTTCGACGGCACTCTGCGGGACAACATCATCTGGAGCCGTCAGGACGTCGGCGACGCCACCCTGGCGGCCGCCGTGCAGACGGCTGACGCCGCGTCGTTCGTCGCCGACCTGCCACAAGGCCTGGACACACAGGTCGGGCAGCGGGGCCGCAGCCTGTCCGGTGGCCAGCGGCAGCGGGTTGCGCTGGCCCGTGCCCTGGTACGGAACACGCCGATCCTGCTGCTGGACGAGCCGACCGCCGGACTCGACCCGCTGGCTGAGCAGCGAGTTCTGTCCGCCCTGGACTCCGCACGTCGCGGACGAACGACGATCTTCATCACCCACAACCTGCTCTCGACCCGGGACGCCGATGAGATCCTCGTGCTGGACGCCGGGCAGATCGTGGAACGCGGCACCTATGCCGGATTGGTCGCGCAGGCAGGCCTTTTCGCTCAGATGCTGGATGAGCAGCTGCGCCAGGCCAAATCGGCGGCGCCGGTTTCGCCGGATCTCGATCCGTTCTCCGTCGATGTGCGACAAGGAGTCTGAGCAGTCAGTCTCGTTAAGGTGGCTCTGTGACCAGCCCGCCCTTGAACGGCACTGAACGCGCCATCTACGGCGACATCTCGGCGGCTGAGCTTCTGGCCGCCCTGAACTCCTACGCCTATAGCCGTCTTGGTTCCGGTGTGGCCGAAATCCTCTTCCGGGCGGGGCGGATCGACGCGGTCTGCGGCGTCCGGCTCGATGACGGGCGTGACGTGGTGATCAAGGCCCATCGGGCACCAGTCGATCTTGAGGCGAGGTCGGCCGCGGTGGAGGCGCAGCACCTGCTGGTCGCCGCCGGCTTTCCGTGCCCGGCGCCGCTATCCGGCCCGGACCTGATGAAAGATCTCGTACTGAGCGCGGAGTCACTCGTTCCGGACGGAAGCCCAGCCGACGCCCGGGAGCCGGTCATCCGGCAGGCCATCGCCATCGGACTGGCTCGGCACATCGACCTGCTCAGAGTGCGGCCGGAACTCGGGCCAGCAGCCGGCCCTGGCCCGGCCTGGTGCCGCTACCAGGACGGGCCCTGGCCCGTGCCTCACGACACCATCTTCGATTTTTGCCACACCCCACCTGGCTACCGGTGGCTGGACGACTTCGCCCGCCAGGCCGCCGAGCTGGTGCTCCAAGCCGGAACTCACGGTGAAACGGTGGTGGGACACGCTGATTGGTACGGCGGCAACCTTCAGTTCGAGGGCGGCCGCATCGTGGCCAGCTTCGACTGGGAGCTGGTCAGCGGCAGCGAATCCGTGATTGCCGGCTTCACCGCCGGTGCCTATACAGCGAGTTCGACGTCCGGCGGCGGTATGCCCGGCCCGGGCGAGGTCGTGGCCTTCCTCCAGGACTTCGAGCAGGCTCGCGCCCATCCTTTCACCGGTCACGAGCAGCGAGCCAGTGCCGGTGCAGCCGCCTGGGTTCTCGCCTACAACGCTCGCTGCGAGCTCAGTCTCCTTCCCCCTGGCTCGTTCAGTGGGCCCGCACTCGATCTCGCCCAGCACTACGGGACCGAGTATCTGAACCTCTCCTGGTAACCCATGACGCCGGTCAGATCAGGGGGCGATGTGGAGGTGGCCGACCAGGATCGAGCCGGATGATCAGAGGCCGGGTCGCCACCTCACTGGGCTTCCTCGTCTTCGGCGTTGCGCTGGGAACCTGGACGGCTCAGATTCCCGCCGTCAAGCGGCATCTCGAGCTGAGCGACGGCCGGCTCAGTGTCGCCCTGCTGGCATTCGCAGCGGGTTGCATTCTCGGAATGGCCGTCATCGGCCGTCTCACCGATCGCCTTGGCCCGAAGCGGGTATTCGTGCCCACCGTGCTGCTCGAGTGCGTTCTCCTGGTCATCCCGGGATACATGCCCAATCTGGCTGCCCTGTCGCTGGCCCTGGGCGCCTTCGGATTGACTCACGGAACGCTGAACATCGCGATGAATGCCGGTGCCGTGCAGGTACAGCGTGCCTGGGGGCGGCCGATCATGTCGTCCTTCCACGCCACCTACAGCATCGGAGGATTTATCGGATCGGTGAGCGGCGGGCTGTTCGCTCGGCAAGAGATCAGTCCCGGCCACACATTCCTGTTCACCGGGACGGGATTGCTGATCCTCGCGGTCTGGGCATCCTCCTGGAGCCTGCCCGCTGCTCCTGAGCCGGGCGATGAGCAGTTCAGCGCCACTCAGGCGCCGTCGCGATTCTCGGGCCGCCGGTCCCATCTACTGATCTTTCTGGGGATGCTGGTGCTGAGCACTCTGGTGGGCGAGGGGGCCGCCGCAGACTGGAGCGCGGTGTATCTGCGCGACAACCTCGGCAGCAGCGCGGGTCTCGCGGCGGCGGGATACTCGGCGTTCTCGATCACGATGACCGCTGGGCGGCTGTTGGGTGACCGGCTGGTGCAGCTGATGGGTCCGGTTCTGCTGGTACGGGCGGGCGGGTTGCTGGCCGCGATCGGCCTGGGGGCAGGCCTGCTCCTCAGCCGGCCGGTGGCCGGTGTGATCGGTTTCGGGCTGCTGGGTGGGGGGCTGTCCTGCATCGCCCCACAAGTGTTTTCGGCGGCCGGCCAGCTGGATCCGGAGCGCGCCGGGACCGCGCTATCGACGGTGGTGAGCATCGGCTATCTGGGCTTCCTGATCGGGCCGGTCCTGATCGGCACCATTGCCACAGTGACCGGACTTCCGGCTGCGCTCTGGGTTCCGGTGCTCCTGTCGCTTTTCGTCGCCCGCCGCGCGGGGGGGGTGGGCCCGGGCGGAGGGGGCCCGCTGCC
>CALMAR010000476.1:0-6823 GCA_937859855.1 uncultured Kineosporia sp. | reverse complement strand
GGTGATGCGCCCGCGCTGAGGGCGACGCTTCGCCCGGGCCAGTAGCGGCCAACCAGCCCGGGGTCCTCCTTCAGACCTCGGTGCGGCCCTGGTTGTCCTTGTTCCGGATCCCGATCTTGTTGCCCAGCCAGACCAGCGGGTCGTAGCGCCGGTCCACCACCCGTTCCTTCATCGGGATGATCGCATTGTCGGTGATCTTGATGTTCTCGGGGCAGGTCTCGGTACAGCACTTGGTGATGTTGCACATGCCCAGACCAGCTGCGTGCTGGGAGTAGTCACGCCGGTCCTCGGTGTCCAGCGGGTGCATGTCCAGCTCGGCGTAGCGCAGGAAGAACCGCGGCCCGGCGAAAGCCTTCTTGTTGTCGTCGTGGTCACGCACCACATGGCAGACGTCCTGGCACAGGTAACACTCGATGCACTTGCGGAACTCCTGGCTCCGCTCGACGTCGATCTGCGCCATCCGGCGCTTGCCGTCCGGATCCCGTGGCGGCAGGGACGCGTAGGGCAGCTCCTTGGCCTTTTCATAGTTGTAGGACACGTCGGTCACCAGGTCGCGGATGATCGGGAACGTCCGCATCGGGGTGACGGTGATCGTCTCCTCCGGCTGGTAGTCCGACAACCGGGTCATGCACATCAGCCGGGGCCTGCCATTCACCTCGGCGCTGCAGGAGCCGCACTTGCCGGCCTTGCAGTTCCACCGGATCGCCAGGTCGCCGGCCTGGGTGGCCTGCACCCGGTGCAAGGCGTCCAGCACCACTTCGCCTTCGGAGACCTCGACCGTGAAATCGGTTAGGGCTCCCCCACCGGCGTCTCCGCGCCAGACCTTCATCTTCAGGTCGTAGCCCATCTCACTTCTCCTCGAAGTAGGTCTTCAGCTCGTCCGGCATCACCGGCAGCGGTTTCTCGGCCAGATCGACGACGGTGCCGGAGCTGTCCAGACTGAGCACCAGGTTCTTGGTTCCCCAGACCGGGTCGGTCATCGGGTAGTCGTCCCGGGTGTGACCGCCGCGGGACTCGGTCCGGGCCAGAGCGGCCTTGGCGATGCACTCCGACACGATCAGCATGTTCCGCAGGTCGATGGCCAGGTGCCAGCCCGGGTTGTACTGCCGGTGCCCCTCGACGGCCAGCTTGGTGGCGCGCTGCTTGAACACCTCGATCTCCTGCAGGCTCTCCTCCAGCTCGGACGCCGTGCGAATGATGCCGACCAGGTCGTTCATGCACTGCTGCAGATCGCGCTGGATCGTGTACGGGTTCTCACCACCGTCCAGCTCGAACGGCGCCAGCGCCGCCTGCTGGGCCGCTTTGACATCCACATCGTTCACGGCAGGACGCCGGCCCGACATCCCTGAGACGTATGCGGTCGCCGCCTCACCGGCCCGCCGGCCGAAGACCAGCAGGTCGGACAGCGAATTACCTCCCAGCCGGTTGGAACCATGCATGCCGCCGGAGCACTCGCCGACCGCATACAAGCCATCGACCGCAGACTGCTGGCTGTCGGGGTCCACCTCAACCCCGCCCATCACGTAGTGACAGGTCGGGCCGATCTCCATGGGCTCGGTGGTGATGTCGACGTCAGCCAGCTCCTTGAACTGGTGGTACATCGACGGCAACCGCTTACGGATGAAGTCGGCCGAACGCCGGGAGGCGATGTCCAGGAAGACGCCACCGTGGGGTGACCCGCGGCCGGCCTTGATCTCGGAGTTGATCGCCCGGGCCACCTCGTCTCGGGGCAGCAGCTCAGGCGGGCGCCGGTTGTTCTTCTTGTCCTCGTACCAGCGGTCGGCCTCCTCCACGCTGTCCGCGGTCTCGGCTTTGAAGAACTCCGGGATGTAGTTGAACATGAAGCGCTCGCCGTCGGAGTTCTTCAGCACCCCGCCGTCGCCCCGGACCGACTCGGTGACCAGCAGCCCCTTCACCGACGGCGGCCAGACCATGCCGGTCGGGTGGAACTGGACGAACTCCATGTTGATCAGCGCGGCCCCCGCCCGCAGGGCCAGGGCATGACCGTCGCCGGTGTACTCCCAGGAGTTCGAGGTGACCTTGAACGACTTGCCGATCCCGCCGGTGGCCAGCACCACCGACGGCGCCTCGAAGACGACGAACCGGCCGGTCTCCCGCCAGTAGCCGAAAGCGCCTGCGATCCGGCCGTTCTCACCTTCGGCGTCCTTGAGCAGCTCGGTGATCGTGCACTCCATGTACACGTCGATGCCGAGCTGGACCGCCCGCTGCTGCAGAGTGCGGATCATTTCCAGCCCGGTCCGGTCGCCGACGTGGGCCAGCCGGGCATAACGGTGGCCGCCGAAATCGCGCTGGGAGATCAGCCCGTCGTCGGTGCGATCGAACAGGGCGCCCCAGTCCTCCAGTTCGAGCACCCGCTCCGGAGCCTCTTGGGCGTGCAGCTGGGCCATCCGCCAGTTGTTCAGCATCTTGCCCCCGCGCATGGTGTCGCGGAAGTGGACCTGCCAGTTGTCGTCGGGCCAGCGGTTGCCCAGCGCGGCAGCGATGCCGCCCTCGGCCATCACGGTGTGGGCCTTGCCCAGCAGCGACTTGCAGACGATGGCGGTCCGGGCGCCGGCGTCGTGGGCGGCGATCGCTGCCCGCCGGCCGGCCCCGCCGGCCCCGATCACCACGACGTCGTAGCTGTGCCGCTCGATCCCGCCACCCTCGGTGGCGGACATCTCGTTACCGGTCATCGGATGCCTGTCCATCAGAAGAACCTCGGATCGTTGATCGCGCCGCTGGCCAGCAGGAGGACGTAGACGTCGACCAGCGCCACCGAGAAGAGGGACAACCAGGCGTACTGCGCATGCTTCTGGTTGAGCTTGGAAGCGCCGGACCAGAGCCGGTAGCGGACCGGATGCTTGGAGAAGTGCCGCAGCCTCCCGCCCAGGATGTGCCTGCAGGAGTGGCAGGAGAAGGTGTAGAGCCAGATCAGCACCACGTTGATCCAGAAGAACACGGTGCCCAGGCCCATATGGCCCCATTCGCCGTCGGCGTTGCGGAACGTGAGTACGGCGTCGTAGGTGAGCACACTGCCGACCACGACCGCGGCGTACCAGAAGTAGCGGTGCACGTTCTGCAGGATCAGCGGGAAGCGGGTCTCACCTGAGTAGCCCTGGTGCGGCTCGGCCACGGCGCAGGCCGGTGGGGAGAACCAGAAGGCCCGGTAATAGGCCTTGCGGTAGTAGTAACAGGACAGCCGGAAGCCGAGCGGGAAGATCAGCACAATCAGCGCGGCCGACAGTGGAAACCACTTGAACGGCTGGCCGAAGTCCGACGAACCCTTCACGCAGTCACCCAGGCAGGGCGAGTAGAACGGCGACAGGTACGGCGCCGAGTAGTAGTCCTTGGCCATGAATGCTCGGATCGTCGAGTAGACGACGAAGGCGAAGAAGACCACGAAGGTGGTCAGCGGCGGCAGCCACCATTGGTCCTCGCGCAGGGTCTTCTCTTCGATCCGGGCCCGGGTCGGCCCGGCGACGCCAGCGGCGTTCGACGCCATAAGTACCTCCGAGTGTCCAGAACAAGGCACACCATGCCCACCCTCGGGCTACTGCGGAAGGAGCCACGCAGCCGGTGAGACGCCAAGCAACGTCCCATCCCTGCGTGGAGCAGGCATCTGGTCAGAGAGTACCCGCGAGTCAGTCCTGTCCAGACATGTGCGGCCGACTCTTCGACGTGACATTTGCGACTCCATTCCACGACGAGATCATTCGAGATCATTCGAGCCCGGAGCCCGGCAGCCCGGCCAGGTGATCAGGGGCCGGGCAGCTGATCTGATGTCCGAGGTGCCGCTGCGGGAGAGCAGCCGGGATCCGGGATGATGACCCAATGGCTGAGCGCAATGTTCTGGGCGGCGAACTGCAACCGTGCGGATCCGATCCGGTGACTGGATTCTTCCGGGACGGCTGCTGCAGCACCGGCCCCGAGGACATCGGCAGTCACACGATCTGCGCGGTCGTCACGGCCGAGTTCCTGGAGCATCAGCGCCGGATCGGTAACGACCTGTCCACGCCCAGGCCTGAATACCGGTTCCCAGGACTGGTTCCCGGCGATCGATGGTGTGTCACGGCCGCGAACTGGGCCCGTGCGTACCGGGAAGGCATGGCTGCTCCGGTGGTGCTGGCCTGCACCAATGAGGCGGTGCTGCGAGTGGTTCCCCTGGCCGCGTTGAAGGAGCAGGCCATCGACGTTCCCGATGATCTCAGCGGACTCTAGCGGGCCGGGCGGTGGAACCCCGGTCAGTGAGCGCTGAGGAAGGAAATCGCCTCAGTCAGGGCCAGGTCGGTGATCACGGGATCGTGGCGGGCGCCGATATCCCGCATGAAGGCGTGCTCACCGCCGGCATAGACGTGCAGTTCGACGTCCTCCAGCCCCGCCGCGTACAGGGTGGAGATGATGTGCATCCTGGCCTCGGCCGGCACGTGCGGATCCCGGGAACCGAAGACGATCATCAGTCGGCCCCGGATGCCGGCTGCTCGCTCCAGCGAATCTGCCACGCCGGCTCCCAGGCCGCCGTTCTGCAGTCCGGTGGGATAGAAGCAGACGGTCGCCGCGACCCGCTGATCCATGGCCGCCCGGAACGCCAGATGACCGCCGATGCAGAACCCCACTGCGAACAGATCGCTGGTATCGCTGCGAGCGGCCAGGTGGTCGAGGACCGCGATCCGATCGGCGTCGAACTGGGCGGTGCTGGTGGCGGCCGCCCCCGCCAGCCCGGCCTGCTTGCCGGCGTCGTCGAAATCCAGCGCCCGGCCGGCCAATTCGCCCCGCGGGTAGATCTCCGGAGCGCAGACCACAAAACCGGCCGAGGCCAGCCTGCGGGCGGTCCGCAGAGTTGACTCGGTGAGCTGAAAGATGTCGGTGTAGAACAGCACGCCCGGGTAGTGCTGGTCGCCAGCCGGCCTGATCACGACCGATCGGATCTCACCATCCGGCCCCTCGACCCGCGCCTCGTCCTCGCGCAGCTTCACGGGGGAACCTTAGTCCGGCCGCGCTGGCCGCCTGCGGCTTTCATGGCGCTCCGGCGCGATTCATGGTGCGTATCTGACCTATCCCCCATAACGAACCCAGGCCGCCGGGCCAGTTTCAGCGCGGGGCCGGTCATCCCCGAGACTGTCGGTGCGGTCTGCCAGGATCCGGGGATCGGCTCAGATCGGCCGAGCACCTGACCAATGTCGCTGCGATGGGAATGTTCGCGCCCGATCAGTTCTTGGACGCCGTGAACTGTAGTTTCACTCAGGAAAACAAGCCTGCCGCACCGAGCGGACGGCCGCCCCGACTGGAGTTTCCGTGACCGAACCGACCACCACGACCGATCATCCGACCGGGATGGCCTCCGACGATCCACGGCGCTGGCTGGCGCTGGGAGTGATCGCCGTTGCCCAGCTGATGATCGTTCTGGACGCCTCGATCGTGAACATCGCGCTGCCGAGTGCCCAGGCTGACCTGCACATCAGCACCGCCAATCGGCAGTGGGTGGTGACGGCGTACACCTTGGCCTTCGGTGGCCTGCTCCTGCTGGGCGGGCGAATCGCCGACTACACCGGGCGCAAGCGCACGTTCATCATTGGCCTGATCGGATTCGCGGCCGCCTCGGCGCTGGGCGGGATCGCCCCCAACGCCGCCCTGCTGTTCGCCTCCCGTGGCCTCCAGGGAGCGTTCGCAGCGGTTCTGGCGCCGGCCGCGCTCTCGCTGATCACCGTCACCTTCGTGGCACCCAAGGAACGGGCCCTGGCCTTCGGCGTTTTCGGTGCCATCTCCGGAGGGGGTGCGGCGATCGGGCTGATCCTCGGCGGCGTCCTGACCGAATACGCTTCGTGGCGCTGGTGCCTGGGCGTGAACGTGCCGATCGCGCTGGTCACCGCGGTCGCGGCGACGGCGGTGGTGCACGAGAGCAGGGCCCATGGCAACACCCGCTACGACCTTCCCGGTGCCGTGTTGTCCACCCTGGGCCTGGTCAGCCTGGTCTATGGCTTCACTGAAGCGGCGAAGGCGAAGCACCCGGGCAACGCGGCCGACACCTCGGTGCAGGGCTGGCTGGCCGCACCGACTCTGACCTTCCTGGCCATCGCCGTGCTGCTGCTGGCGGCCTTCGTGGTGTGGGAGATCCGGGTGAAGAATCCCTTGCTGCCGATGCGCATCGTGCTCGACCGGAACCGCGGCGGTTCCTACCTGATCTTTCTGCTCATCGGCGCCGGCCTGTTCGCGATGTTCCTGTTCCTGACCTACTACTTCCAGTTCAACCTCGGTTACAGTCCGCTCAAGTCTGGATTTGCCTTCCTGCCCTTCAGCGCGGGAATCATTCTCGCCGCTGGTGCGGTGTCACAGCTGTTGCCCAGGGTCGGGCCCCGGCCGCTGATCATCATCGGGCTGGTGCTCGGTGTGACGGGCATGCTGTGGCTGACCTCCGTCGGTCAGCACACCGCGTACTTCTCGCACGTGCTGCTGCCGCAGGTGCTGCTGAGTGTCGGCATGGCCTGCGTCTTCATTCCGACCGCCAGCGTCGCGCTGGTCGGCATCGGATCGCACGACGCCGGGGTGGCCAGCGCGGTGCTGAACAGCTCACAACAGATCGGTGGCTCGCTCGGCACCGCGCTGCTGAACACCGTCTTCGCCTCGAGCGTCACGGCGTACTTCGTCGATCATCGTCCGGCCAGTCCCCAGGCTGCGCTGCAGGCAACTCCGCTGGCGTTCCTGGACGGCTACCACACGGCCTTCTTCTGGGCGTCGGGGCTGCTGGCGGCGGGGCTGGCGGTCGGCATCTTCATGATCAACGCCACCAAGGAAGATCTGCCGGCCGATCCGGCGGCGGCAGGAGTCA
>CALMAR010000475.1 GCA_937859855.1 uncultured Kineosporia sp. | reverse complement strand
TAGTCCGCTGATGCGGGCGAATGCGGCTGGCCAGAGCTGGCAACCGGTCCCGGCCGAGTGCTTCGAGGCGATCGCTGAGGCGCAGCGAGCGCACGAACAGACAGATGGCCTGTTCGATCCGCGCGTCCTGGGCCGGCTGGTGGAGCTGGGATATGACCACTCGCTGCCGTTCGGCACCGAGCAGGTGCAGCTGGATCGCCCGCCGGAACCGTCCCCGGCCCCGCGGCCGGTGCCGCGGCCGTGGCGGCCGGGCCTGGACCGCGCTCGCGGCCAGGTCAGGATCGGACCCGATCCCCTCGACCTGGGCGGGATCGGCAAGGGCCTGGCGGTCCGGTGGGCCTCAGCCATCCTGGCTCCGGCCGGCTCGGCGCACCTGATCAACGCGGGCGGCGACTGTTATCTGGCTGGGCCCGGGCCGCTCGGCGAGGGCTGGCCGGTCGGGGTGGAGGATCCGGACGGTGAGCCGGGCAGCGATCCGGTCGCAGTGCTGCGGCTGCGGGATCAGGCCTGCGCCACGTCGTCGTTGCGGCTGCGGACCTGGCAGCGGGGGGAGGCCACGGTGCATCACCTGATCGATCCCCGCACCGGCGCCAGCGCGGTCAGTGGTCTGCGCTCGGTCACCGTGGTCGGCCCTGATCCAGCCCTGGCCGAGGTATGGAGCAAGACCCTGCTGATCACCGGCGCCCAGGCGATCGCGGAACGGGCCGGGCGTGAGGGCCTGGCCGCGCTCTGGGTCCAGGACGACGGCGGCCTCGGCACCAGCCAGGCGATCCGCGACCAGGTGATCTGGCGGGCCCGGTGACCCAGACCGAGCTGAGCCGGCCCACCCGTGCGCGGGTGCAGCATCGCCGGGGCGGTCCGGGCGGCGGCATCCCCCGCACCGGCTGGGTCGTCCTGATCACCGCCGCCAGCGGCGTCAGCGCCTGGCTGGTCGGGCGCAGCCTGCAGGCCGTGGCCGGCGATCGCAATGAGCCATGGATCATCGGGCGCGCCTCCGGGGTCGCCTGCTACCTGCTCCTGGTGGCGCTGGTGGCCACGGGCCTGGTGCTGTCTCACCCGTGGCGCAACCGGGTGCGGCAACCAGGCTCCGCCACCCGGATCCGGATCCACGTCAGCCTGGCCGTTTTCGCCGTCGCCCTGCTCGTTCTGCATGTCGCCGTGCTGGCCACAGACCACTACGCCAAGGTCGGCTGGGCCGGCGCCTTGTTGCCGATGGCCTCCACATACCGCCCGCTGCCGATCACCTTCGGAGTGATCGGAGCCTACGCGGGACTGCTGGCGGGCCTGACCGCGGTGCTGGCCGGACGCTGGGCCCGGCGCGTCTGGTGGCCGATTCACAAGGTGTCCAGCGTGACCCTGGTCCTGGTCTGGGTGCACTCCTTGTTCGCCGGGAGTGACGCGACCGGCTTGCGGCTCCTCTACGCGAGCACCGCCGGACTGATCCTGCTGCTGGCGGCCTGGCGCTACTGTGCCCGTGGTCCGGCGGTCGCGGGCGGTCACCGATGACGCTCAGCTGGGCCGAGACGACGGTCAGCCCGTTACTGGAGGGAACGGCAGAATTCACCGCCAGCGGCCGGCAGCTGGTGGCCGGGCCGGCGGCCGAGGGGCTGGCGGCGCATCAGTTCCGGTACGGGGGGCGGCCCCGGCTCGATCCAGCTGACCTGGACTGGCTGATCGAAGCGGTATCGGAGGCCGGGCTCACGGGTTACGGCGGAGCACACTTTCCGGTCGCCGCCAAATGGCAAGCGGCGCAAGCACGTTCAATGGCAGGCCTGATCGTGGTCGCCAACGGCGCGGAGGGTGAGCCGCTGAGCGCGAAAGATCATGCGCTCCTGCAACTTCGGCCTCACCTGGTACTGGACGGCCTGGCCTGCGCCGCTGAGGCACTGGGCGCCCAGGCAGCAGTGGTCTGGATCACCCAGGATTCGGCGGCCGTGCGCGACGCTGCCCTGCGGGCAGTGCAGGAGCGCAGCCTGGCCGGGGTGGACCGCATTCCGGTGCACGTGCTGCAGGGACCGGGCCGGTATCTGACGGGCGAGTCCAGTGCCGTCGTGCATGCGCTCGAGGCGGGCCGGTTCCTGCCCCGGTTCACCCGGGTTCCGGCCGCTCAGCACGGCGTTCATGGCCGCCCGACCGTGATCCACAACGTGGAGACGCTGGCCCGGCTCGCCCTGATAGCCCGGGGCGCGCAACCGCAGGCATTGCCCGGCCCGCTGGTCACGATCGCCGACGGCGGGAGGCTCCGGGTGCGCCAGCTCGCGGCCGGCATGCCGGTGGCCGAGGCTGTTCTCAGCGGCATGCACCGCTCTGGCGGCGCGCAACCGCAGGCGGTACTGGTCGGCGGCGCCGGCGGAAGCTGGCTGGACTGGACCCAGGCGCGTCAGCTACGACTGGGCGATCTCGATGGCCGCCCAGCTCCCGCGCCGGTGACCCGGCGCCGCGCCCGGGATACGGCGCCGCTGATCCGGCCCGCGCTCAGCACCGGCGTGCTGGCCATGATCCGGCAGGATGCCTGCGGGCTGGCGGAGACAGCGGCCCTGGCTGGTTTCCTGGCCCGGTCAAGCGCCAAGCAGTGCGGCCCTTGCCGATTCGGGACCCAGGCCCTGACCGAAACCCTGTGGCGGATCGCTCGTTCCAGGTCCCGGGCCGGCGATGCCGAGCGCCTGCGGCGGCTGTGCGCCGAGGTGGATGGCCGGGGGGCCTGCGGACTCCCGGACGGTGCCGCCCAGCTGGTCCGCAGCGCGCTGACGGTGTTCGCGCGGGATCTGGAAACGCATCGCCGGCACCGGGGTTGTGGATCGGCCGGCGGTGCGCGGGCCCTGTATGTGCCGGTGGCGCAGGAGTGACCGGCGACCGGTCGGCTCCGGGCGTGCGGCTGCGAGTGGACCCGACGGTCTGTGACGGGGTGGGGATGTGCGCTCATCTGGCCCCGGGCCTGGTCGGGCTGGATTCGTGGGGTTACCCGATCATGCCGCGCGAAGATCTGACCGGCTCCAGCGTGCGAGCCGCCCGCCTGGCCGTGGCCGGTTGCCCACGCCGAGCCCTGTTCCTGCAGGAGCCGCGATAACGTCGGCCGGGTGCCCGTACAGCCGGCGTTGACCCGATCATGACCGTGTACTTCATCGGCGCCGGTCCCGGTGCCGCGGATCTGCTGACCGTGCGAGCGGTTCGATTGCTGAGGTCGTGCCCAGTCTGCCTATTTGCCGGAAGCCTGGTGCCGGCGGCCGTTCTGGCCCAGTGCCCGGCTGGAACGCGGCTGATCGACACCGCCGATCTGGATCTGGCCGCGATCACGGCCGAGCTGGTGTCCGCCCATCGGCAGGGTCTCGATGTAGCCCGGCTGCAGTCGGGGGACATCTCACTGTTCAGTGCGGTGGCCGAGCAGATGCGGCGGCTCGATGCAGCCGGGGTGCCATACGAGGTGGTGCCCGGAGTAACGGCTTTCGCCGCCGCTGCCGCAGTCTTGAAGCGGGAGCTGACCGTTCCTGGAATAGGTCAGTCGGTGGTGCTGACCCGGGTGGCCCGGCGCGCCACCCCGATGCCGGGCGCTGAGACGCTGGCTGCCTTCGGTGCTACCGGCGCCACCCTGGTCCTGCATCTGGCCATCGCCCACACCGATGAGATCGTCGCTGAGCTGGCTCCTTTCTACGGCCAGGACTGCCCGGTCGCGGTCGTGGCCAACGCCAGCCGGGAAGACGAAACCGTGTTACGGGGAACACTTTCCAGCATCGCCGCCCAGGTTGCTGAGGCCGGCCTCCGCCGGACTGCGGTGATCATCGTGGGCCGGGTGCTCTCGGCCGGCCAGTTCCCCGACAGCCATCTCTATTCCGCTGGCCGGACGCGCCGGCCCGGCGCCAGTCGCGGCCGGACCTCGTGAGCTCGCCGCCATGACCGGCCCCACACTCATTCTGGGCGGAACCGCCGAAGCGCTGGAGCTGGCCGCCGAGTGTGCTGACCGAGGCGTGAGCGCGATCTCGTCGATGGCCGGGCGGGTAGCGGAGATCCGGCGTCCAGCCGGAGCCGTCCGGATCGGCGGATTCGGTGGTGCCGACGGGCTGGCTCGCTACCTGACCGGCCAGCAGATCGCCGCCGTGATCGACGCCACCCATCCGTTCGCCGCGCAGATCACCGCCAATGCGGCGCAGGCCTGCGCCAGAACCGGAACGCCGCTGCTGATTCTGAACCGCCCGCGATGGCAGCCGGTGGACGGCGATCGCTGGACGGTGGTGCCCAGCCTCGGCGACGCCGCTCGCGCCGTCCCCGAACTGACCGGGCCGGACGACCGGGTGCTGCTCACGATCGGGCGGCAGGGCGCCAGCGCTTTTGCCGGGTTGTCCCAGCGGTTCTGGGTCCGCGCGCTGGAGCCACCAGAACCACCCCTGCCCAGGCACCATCAGCTGCTCCTCCAGCGCGGGCCGTTCAACCGAGAAGATGAACGAGAACTGCTGCACAGCAAGAGGATCGACTTGGTGGTGAGCAAGAACAGCGGCGGATCGATGACCTCGGCCAAACTCACGGCCGCCCGGGAACTGCGGATCCCCGTGCTGATGATCGATCGCCCGCCGCGACCGCCCGGTATCAGTTGCGTATCGACGCTGGCCGAGGCGATCAGATGGGCCCAAGGCGGCGGCGCGGCCTGATCAGCCGGTCCTTCAGCCTGCGGATGATGCTGCCCCTGGCGTGCACGGGTGGCGCTCAGCCCGGATAGCGGCGAGGAGTGTAGACGAATGTGCTGCCGTCGGCCCCGGCGACGGCCCCGGGGTGCCCCGCGCCGAGGATGCGCAGCGTCCGCATGTCGAACCTGCGTACATAAAAAAGATCAGCAA
>CALMAR010000474.1 GCA_937859855.1 uncultured Kineosporia sp. | reverse complement strand
GTACCGGGGACGGGGCCAGTCGCGGCGGCTCGGACCCGACAGCACGCTGGGGCACGGCCGGAGGGTCGGGCACGGCCGGGACGACGGGCACGACCGGCGGCTCGGACGGCACCACGGGAGCCGCCGTGGCCGGTTCGTGGAAGGCGGAGCCGGTGAAGGTCACCCCCGTGGCCGGCGTCGAGGTGCGCAACTGCATGTCACCCATCGACCGGAGCATCTCGACGTACCTGTCGAAGCCCGAGCCGGGCGGCACGGCGGGTTCGGTCGCGGATCGCTGCGGCGACTCCCGGCCGTCAGGCACGGGTGTGACCCAGGCGACGGCAGAGACTCACCTCACGAGTCTAGCCAGGCCGGCGCGCCGCGGACCGGAAACACCCCGCGGGGCAGGGCGAACGACCCGATCAGCGGATGCCTCACGGTCAGCCGTCCGCCGGAGCCGGACGGGGCGCCGGGTAGCGCAATGCCGAGATGTCCGGCATCGCCGCCTACCGCTGGGAGCGACCGCGTCCGGGGTCACCGTCGTCCTCAAAGGCCCGGCCCTCCTGGTCCCAGCCCCCACCCACCCGGGTGATCGACGACCAGGGGACGTCGGCGGCGCCGGCCCGCGCCTCCGCCCGGCGCCCGAGTGCCCACCCGATGTCGTCGTCCTCGGGGTGATCGTGGCCGTACGCCCCGGGTTCCGGCGGCCGCACCCGACCGTCCCCGTTGGCTCCGTCGCCGGCGAGGAGGGGCAGGCCGCGCGGTGAGGTGTCGTAGTTGCGCACCGGCAGCTGGGTGACCGGGACGTGCCGCTTGCGCCGGCCGGCGGCCGCGCCGGAACGGATGTGGTTGACCAGCACGCCTGCCACCGGGATGCCCGCCAGCCGGCAGCGGCGCTGGCATTCCTCGAGCTCCGCCGGGGTGGTCTCCTCGTCCATCACCAGCACGGCGGCGTCGACCTGACCGGCGAGCACGAAGGACGCCGAGCTGGCCGGCAGCGGCGGGGCGTCGAGCAGCACGAGGTCGGTGTCGTCGGGCAACTGGTCGAGGATCTGCTGGACGTCGGCCACCGGGTGGCCCTGCACCGGCTGCAGCACCTGCAACCGGATGATGCCGAACTGGGCCCGCGAGGCGGCGCGGCGCTCGACCGCGTGACCCAGGTCGATCCGGCCCTGGGCGAGGTCGTGCAGCGGGACCCGCAACAGCCCGGCGTCCGCCTCGGACTGCGGGCGCACCGTGTCCTCGATGTTCAGCAGGAAGACGCGGCGGCCGTGGTCGGCGGCGGCGGCGGCGAGGTTCAGCGCCGTCAGGCTCGAGCCGGCACCGTCGTGCGGCGCGGTCACCAGGAACACCCCCGGCGCGGTCCCGCGGATGTAGTCCAGGCCCACCGCCGCCATCCGGTAGGCGTCGCCCGGTTCGGAGTAGGCGGCGGCGATCGCGTCGTCCGGCGAGATCCTGCCCCGGTCCGGCACCTCGCTCAGGATCGGCGCTCCGAAGATCACAGACGCCTCGGCCGGGCCGGCCTTGCGGCGGGAGGCGCTCTGCGAGTACAGCGCGTAGGCCACCCCGGCGAGGAACCCGATCAGGGCCAGGATCAGGCCGTTGACCAGGACGTTGGGCTTCGAGGGGGCGCGGGGCGTGTCGGCGTCCTCGATCGTGCTGACGCCGTCGCCGTAGATCGCCTTGGCCGCCCGGATCGTGTTCTTCTGCGTCAGGGTGCCGCTTTCGGTGATCGCCTGGTCGGAGCGCGAGGTGACGGCGGCGGCGCGGAAGTCCCGGTAGGCACCGGCCACGGCGATCGAGATCCGGGCCGCGGTGCGCGGGTCTCCGGCGGTGGCCGCGATCGTCATCACGTTGCTGTCCGTGGCGACGGCGACCGAGACGTCGTCACGCAGACCGGCGGCGTCGACGTTGAGATCCAGGTTCTGGATCACGGTGTTCAGCACCTTGCTGGACGTCATCAACGCGGCCTGATCGGTGATGAAGCGCGTGGCGTCGGTGTCGAAGCTGGTCTGGCCCAGCGGGTTGAACTCCTGCGTGGCGCCCATGAACACCCGGGTGTGCGCGGTGTATTGCTTCGCCTGGAGCTGGCTCAGCCCGACGCCGACGGCGGTGGCGAGCACCACGCAGATCAGCACGACCCACTTCTCACGCCAGATCATGGACAGCAGGCTGGGAGCCTCCTCCGCCGCCGAGCCCCCCTCCGGTGCCCTGGCCAGGATGTCCTGCACGCCGTCCCCTCCCACTCCGGGCCGAGCCCCGACGAGGTGAGGCATGGCCGTTCCGGCACACATCCTGGCACGAGCCCCTAGCCTGGGGGCTGCACGATGAACGGATCGGCCGCCAATCGGTGACGGTTGGGGCGCAAGTCCGAAATGCACCCACGGACGGGGCTATTCGGCCTGAAAGTGGCAGGGGGTAACTGGTGCCGGAGGCGGCCCGCAGGTACGAACTCGTGATCGTCAGCTACCGCAGCAGGCACCAGGTGCAGGGCCTGCTCGCCGGTCTGGACCCGCAGACGCCGTTCGTCCTGGTGGACAACTCCGGCGACTGCGACGGCGTCCGCGAGTTCACCGAGGGTTTCGCGCACGGCCGCTATCTGGACGGCGGCGGCGAGGGTTTCGCCAGGGCCGCCAATCTGGGCGCCCGCACCAGCGGTTTCGACTACCTGATCTTCGTGAATCCCGACTGCCGGCCGGTCGACGCCGACCTCGAGGCCCTGGTGGCGGACCTGGCCGCGGACCCGGGCCTGGCCTCCTGCGCGGCGACCACCGTGAACGCCGAGGGCGGGGTGGAGATCGGCAGCGGCGGTTGGGAACCCAGCGTCCGGCGCGCGCTGGTGCACGCCCTCGGCCTGCACAAGCTCTTCCCCACCGCGGGCCTCTTCGCCCGGCCACGGGTCAACCTGCCGTTGGCGGTGGACTGGACGACGGGCGCGTGCATGGCCGTGCGGGCCTCGACCTTCGAGAGCCTCGGCGCCTTCGACGAGCGCTTCTACGTCTACAACGAGGACGTGTCCTTCGGCCGGACCGTGCGTCAGGCAGGGCTGCGGCAGCTGCTGCGAACCGACGTCCTGGTCCGGCACGGGGACGGCGGTTCCGGCGCGCCGTCCGCGGAGATGATGCGGCTGCGCGGCGCGTCGATGGCCCGGTACGTCGCCCGGCGCAGCTCTCCGGGGTCCGCGGTCGCGATCCGGGTGGTGCTCGCCGCCGGCTACCTGACCCGGGCGATGCAACGCCTGCTGCAGCGCGATCGCACCCGAGCCCGGGAGCACCTGGCCTACGTCCGGGGTGTGACCACGGGCCGGGCCTGGGTCGGCGGCCGGGAGGTGACCGACAGGTGACCCTGACCGATCTGAGGCAGCCCTCGGCGGCGGCCCTGAGATCACTGCAGCAGAAAGCGGACCGGCTGCGCCTCGATGCGGTGAGGGTCAGCCCGGCATCGCGCGGCGGGGACCTCGGCACCCACCGGGACCGGCGCTACGTACTGGGTGTGTTGCAGACGCTCCTGCTCGTCACCGTCGCGGGGCAGCGCATCCTGGTCCCGTTCGGCGCGGACATCCAGCTGCCCCTGCCGCTGCTGGCGGTCTACGTCGCGGGCTTCCTGCTGTTCGTGCGCCGCGGGATCGTCTACAACCGGGTCCGCACCGAGCTCTACGTCGCGGCGCTGATCGTCCTGGTCGCCTCGGCCTGGACGGCGAGCTGGCTCGGCCACGACGTCTCGCTCACCTCCATCCTGCTGCTGCTGGTGCTGTACCTGCCATGGGCGTTCTGCGTCGCGCCGCGGTACCGGGCCAACTTCGTGCCGCTGATGCGCACCTTCGTCCGGGCGATGGTGGCCTTCGCTCTGCTCGGTGCCGGCCAGATGGTGGCCCAGCTGCTGCTGGGCTGGCCCTACACCGACTACCTGCAGAGGTGGATCGGCGCGGGCTGGCTCGACCTCACCTTCAACACCGAGAACCCGCTGTCCTACAACAACCCGCTGGTGAAGGCCAACGCGTTCGTCTTCCTGGAACCGTCGTTCCTGTGCCAGTACTGCGCCCTGGCGCTGATCGTCGCGCTGCTGATCCGGGCTCCGGCCTGGCAGCAGCTGGCGCTCGGCCTGGGCATGGCCGCGACGCTGTCCGGAACCGGCATCCTGCTGATGATCTTCGGTACCGTGCTGATCCTGCTGCGAGCCCCGAACCGGATCCGGCCGCGGGCGGTGGTGGCGGGTGCGATCTGCCTGACGATCGTGTTCCTGACCCCGGCCGCGGGCATCCTGCTCGACCGCACGGGCGAGGCCGGCCGTTCCGGTTCCAGCGGCTCGCTGCGCTTCGTCCAGCCGTACACCGGAGCGATCGCCGGGCTGCAGCAGGATCCGAGCCGGTATCTGGTCGGGGCGGGACCGGGCGCCGCCGACCGGCTGCTCGCCTCGACCCGCAGCGGAGGCGAGGCCGTGGTCTACGGGATCATCCCGAAAGTGGCTTTCGAGTACGGCCTCTTCAGCCTCGTCGTCTTCGTGGCGTTCCTGCTGCTGTCGGTGCTGCGCGGGCCGCCGGTGCCGGTCCTGGCCGGCTCGACGCTGTTCATGATGTTCTTCCTGTCCGGCAGCCTGCTGTCCCCGCACGTGATCATCGCGGCCTGGCTGCTGACGACGGTCTGGGGGACGCCGGTCACCCTCGGCGTCTCGGACGCCCTGGCCGCCCGGCGACGCCGGTCCGGTGCCGGAACGGCGTCAGGCAATGGGGACACGTTCACGGCCTGAACGCCTGGCGGTAGAGGACGCCCGTCCCCGGGTACGCCGTCCGCAGCGTGTGCCGCCCGTCGGGGGCGTCGAACTCGAAGTAGGCGAAGTAGCCCACCCCGTTGGCCCGGTTCTTGATGAATGCGCTCATCCGCCGCAGGTACACCGGGTCCGCCTGGCCGCCGTGACGGTCCTTCCGGTCCCACAAGCCCCATTCCGGCAGCGACATCGGCTTGCCGTGATGGCGGGCGAACCGGGCCCAGAACTGCAGGCCCCGATGGCCGCCGAAGACGGCCACGTCCCAGGCCCGTCGCTGGCGCTGCGACCGGCAGGCGGCGTCGCAGTGCCCCGGGTACGGGTAAGTTCCCGACGCCCAGGAGTCGTCGTAGGCGTCGACGCCGACGTAGTCGACGACGTCGTCGCCCGGGTAGTACTCCGCCGCGTCGTACTTCGCCCTGCCGTTGTTGGGGTTCCAGTCGAAGGCGAAATGCTGGCCGGGAGCCGTTCTCATCACGGTGACGATGCGCCGCCAGTAGGCCCTGAACGCCGCGGCATCCGGTGTGGACCAGCGGGACCCTTCGAGGTTGAACTCCCAACCGACCCGGAAGACGGTGTCCGCCATCCCGGATCGAACGAAACCGGCTGCCAGCGTGCGGTAGTAGCCGTCGTACGCGCCGGCCGCGCCCTGGGCGATGCTCGCGGAGGGGTCTTCGGGCAGCATCGGCAGCGAGAACACCATCCGGTAGCGGGTGTCGCGCCAGTCGGCGAAGAACTGGCGCGGCTCGGCGATGTCCGACCAGGTGTCGCGCCCGGCGAACTCCACCACGTAGTCGACCCGGCGGCCGAGCCACGCCTCGTACGGGCCGACGTCAGCGGGGTCGGCACCCAGGAACACGCCCAGCTTCGGGCTGACCTGACTCCTCGGGGCATCCGGTCCGCGCAGGGCCGGGTCGTTAGCGTCGAGCCCGTCCCCGTGCACCGAGAGGAAGGTCGCGGCCGCGCCCAGAGCAGCCACCAGGCCCAGGACGGCGGCGACCACCGGCCCGCGGCGCCGACCCCGCGGAGGGGGCGACGGCTCGAGCAGGCTCGGCTCCTGGGTGATCATGGGTGGCGGGTTTCCTTCCAGATGGGCGAATTGCCGGTCGCGATGCTTGTGCAGCATAGGAATCGGCCGCTGAGGGCCGACTTAGAAGTGCTACGACCGTCCCGTCATGCACCCAGTTGGCGCAGTGCCACCGGTGGTTGACGGCCGGCTGGCGGAGCCGCGGTGCAAACCCGATGGGCGGTGCGGGGTTCGCGACTATGCTCGGCTGAATTGCGTTACCGGCCTGAGCATCCGGTGCGCAGCGAGCAGGAGGAGCGAGCATGTCCCGCGAACAGCTGGTCTCGACCCTGCGCAAGACTGCTGCGCTGCGGGAGCTCAACACGTCCCCGGCCTGGCGGCATGTGGGGGTCGGCAGGCTGGGCCGCGCACCGATCGCCCTGGTCTACGGCAATTGCCAGGCCGAGGCGGTGCGGCGCATCCTGCTCACGCACCCCGGGATGGCCGGCACGTTCCACCTCCTGCGGGTACCGGCGGTGCACGAGATGACCCGGCGCGACTTGGGACTGGTCGAACGGCTGTTGCCGCGCGTCCAGGTGCTGATCGCGCAGGAGGTCAAGCCCGACTACCGCGGCATGCGGCTCGGCACCGAGCAGCTGGCCGACCGGATCGCCGCTGACGCCGTGGTGATCCGCTACCCGGTGGCCTTCTTCGAGGGTGTGTTCCCGTTCCACGTCTACGTCAATCGGGATGCCAGCCCGATCGCCACGTCCGCCCCGCTGACGGACTACCACGACCTGCGCATCCTGCATGCCGCCGGTCTCGGCTGGGATGCCCCGACGACGCAGCGATGGCTGGCTCGCACGCAGCTGGACCCGGCCTGGATCCGGAAGAACGCCGAGGACTCGCTGGCCGAACTCCGCCGCCGGGAGTCACAGCTGCAGGTGCGCCTGGCCGACGACATCAGCCGCCCGGAGAATCTCGGCAGCAGCTTCCACACCATCAACCACCCGACGAACGCGCTCGTCACCCGAGTGGCCCGGCAGGTACTGGCGCACCTCGGGTACGGCGATGCCGACCGCGTGCTGACGTCCCGCCAGACCTACCTGGACCACCTGAAGGCCCCCCGCGAGCCGCAGATCCTGCGAGCACTCGGCACCGAACCGGCACCGGACGAGCCGCAGACCTGGCGCACGGCGGCCGGTACCTACTCGACGGCCGACGTCGTGCGTGCCCACCTGGCCTGCTACGACGCGGATCCGCAACTGCTCGCCGCCGGGCTGGCCAAGCACCGGAAGCGGCTCGACGCCCTGACCTCGGCCTGGGTCTGACCAGCGCGGACAGGCGCAGGTTTCCAGGAGCCGTCAGCGGGAGTCACGGCTGCGCGGGTCGGGGTGAGGCGTCGGCCCGGAGAAACAGGCACCAGCACACGACCAGCCCGACCGCCTGGCTGATCGCGAAACCGTAGGCCGCACCGACGTAACCCCACTGCCAGGCACCGATCAGGCCGAGCACGAGCATCAGCGGGGCCTGGACCAGGGTCAGCCACAGCATCAGGTCGCTCCTGCTCAGCGCGATCAGCGAGTTGCTGGCGCCCAGGACGAGCGCTCCACAGATCATCACCAACCCGGACGGCAGCATCACCTGCTGCGCGCCCTGCCAGCTGTCGCCGAGGATCCGGGTGCCGACCGCGTCCGGCAGGACCAGCAGGAGCCCGACCCACCCGGTGGCCACCACGGTCAGCACGGCGCTGCCCGGGACGGCGAACCTGACCAGGCGCTGACCGGCCGCCACCCGCCGGGCGAGCATCGGCAGCGCGAAGGCGTTGAACCCGGAGAAGATCAGGTTGAGCGGCCCCAGCACGACCTGGGCGGCACGCAGGGCTCCCACCCCGACCACGCCGACGATGCCGCCGACGGCGTACGTGCCGATCTGCACCGAACCGGCGTTCAGCACGAAACCCATTGCCAGCTGCGAGTTCAGATCCCAGTTCTGGCGCATCCACTTGCCGGCCGCGGCGGGCCGGGGCACGATCCGGGTCTGCGCCACGCCGACCAGGGCGGCGACGCAGGCCGAGGCGCCCCAGGTCAGCGTGATCAGGAAGATCGACCGGACCCCGGCGGCCAGCAGCGCCGCCAGCGCGGCGAACTGCAGCACCGTCCAGACCAGGTCGTTGACGGTCGCCGCAGCGGGCCGGCCGGCGGCGAAGAACATGTGCCGCCAGGTGTCCTGGACGCACAGCCCTGGCATGCACACCGCCAGCGCCAGGTACGCCTCGCTGGTGTGGCCGCCGGTCAGCACGGAGACCACCAGGCACGCCACGCCCGCGAGCACGCCGAAGCTGAGCGCGGTGCCGGCGGCTCGGGTCATCGCCCGCCGCCGCCGCTCGTCGTCCACCGCGCTGTACCTGACCATGAACGGCTCGCCGACCAGCGCTCGGGCGAGGCCGACGGCGAACCCGAAAGTGACCAGTGCCAGGCTGAAAGCACCGAAATCGTCGCGGTTGACCGACAGCGCCACCACGATCGCCACGCCGGCGTTGGTGAGGCTGGACAGCGCCTGGTCGGCGAAGGTCCACATCGCCCGGCGCCCGTTCGAGGTCCTCAGCTCGGGCGTTCCAGTCAGAAGGTCGGGCGAGCCTGGGTCCGACACCGGATCGGCCGTCGCCGTGACGCTCTTGCCGTGCATCTCGACACTCTCCCATCGGAGCCGGTGCAGCCGGCCGGCATCCGTGCCGAGTCCCCCCGGCGGGTGCGTCCGGCCGCTGCCGACGGTTCCGCCGTCCCTAGGATGACGCCTACCTGCTGAGAGCACGTTGAGAATGCTGGACGCAGACCCATTTCCACCTTTTCGGTTTTGCGAATGGCCCGAAGGGCTGACGCGCCGGCTTTCGGCAGACGCCGCCGAAGCTCACCGCCTGTACTGGTAAGCGTTGTTCACGGATGAAAGGCCGGAGATCCGGTCAATACGGTCGAGAGGTGGACGGGCGTGCGCTTCAGCGTCATCATCGCCTGCTACAACGCCGAGGCCACGCTGGGCGTCCAACTCGAGGCGCTGGCCCGGCAGACACACCGGGGGCCGTTCGAGGTGCTGATCTGCGACAACGGATCGACCGACGGCAGTCGGGAGGTGGCCGCCTCCTACCAGCACCGCCTGCCCGGCCTGCGGGTGCTGGAC
>CALMAR010000473.1 GCA_937859855.1 uncultured Kineosporia sp. | reverse complement strand
CGCCGGCCTCAGCCAGCGGATCCAACTGATCCAGCTGATCCAGCTCACGCTGCTGATCCCGCTAATCGACTGGGCCGGACCACGGGCCAGGTCGCTGATCGGGACGACCTACCAGGCCCTCCCCCGCCCCGGAACCCAGCCAGTCCAGCACGCCGTCTCGGACCGAAGCCACCCGCAGCGGATCGTGGCCGCCCTCCCCGGCAGCTAACCGGCCGCTCATCACCGCGATCCGCAGTCCCTGCCACTGCCCGGACGCCGGGGTGCCCCCGGGGGCCGCGGGCGTCACGGCGGTGCCGTCGCGTGCAACGTCGGCCCGGACGCAGAAGATCTTCCGGGACTCAGCCTCGGCCAGCACCGCCGCGTTCACTGGGGCTGAATCGGTCAATGCCATCGCGTACCAGGCCCCGCTCAGATCCCCGGGGGCGTAATCCCTCTGCCGCCAGGTCAGCTCGGCGGCCCCAGCCATGCCCTCCACGGCTGGGGTGACCTGAGGTGAGATCAGGGTGATCACGGCACCAGCATCGAGCAGGGCCGGCAGTCGCCGCTGGGCGACGATCCCGCCGCCGATCACCACCACCCGGCGCCCCGCGAGGTTCAGCCCCGCAAGGTAAGGGGTCAGCACGGCAGTTGTCCTCAGGATCCCTTCTCGGTGACTCCAGCTGAGTCGAAGGTGGCCATTTCCCGCAGGGCGGCCGCCGCGGCCTGTACCAGCGGAAGAGCCAGGGTAGCGCCGGTGCCTTCCCCGAGCCGGAGCTCCAGATCCACCAGGGGGGTGAGACCCAGATGGGCCAGGGCCACGGTGTGACCAGGCTCGGCGGAACGGTGCCCGGCGACGCAGAATCCGATCGCGTCCGGGGCCAGCGCTTGGGCGACCAGTGCCGCGGCTCCCGCGATCACCCCGTCCAGGATCACCGGGATCCCGCTGGCGGCGGCTCCTAGGATGTACCCGGCGAGGGCGGCGTGCTCCAAACCGCCAACCGCGGCAAGTTTCTCGATCGGATCGGCCGCGGCGATCACATCCGCGTGGATCCGCAGGGCCTGTCCGACCACGGCCACCTTGTGCTCCAGCATCCGCTCGTCGATACCGGTGCCGCGACCGGTGACCGCCGCTGGGCTGGCGCCGGTGAAGGCGGCGATCAGTGCCGCCGATGCGGTGGTGTTGGCGATTCCCATGTCCCCGCTGAGCAGGCAGCGATAACCGGCCGCCGCCAGCTCAGTGGCCACCGCGATGCCGGTCTCGATGGCCGCGATGGCCTGAGCCCGGGTCATGGCTGGTTCCTGGCTGAGATCCGCTGTCCCAGAACGGATCCGGTGCTGCAGTAAGCGCGGCGCACCGGGCTGGATCTGACCGGCCGAGGCCAGCACCGCGCCAGGGGGGATCAAGTCATCGAGTGGAGTGGCCAGGCCGACGTCCACCACCAGGACCACCGCACCCACCTGGCTGGCCAGAGCGTTCACGGCCGCGCCACCGGCCAGGAAGTTGGCCACCATCTGCACCGACACCTCTTGCGGCCAGGGCGTCACCCCCTGGGCGTGCACGCCGTGGTCGGCCGCGAAGACGGCAACAGCGGCTGGGCTGGGCATCGGCGGAGGACAGGTGCCGGCGATGCCGGCCAGCTGGATCGACACCGCCTCCAGCACGCCCAGCGATCCCCGCGGCTTGGTCAGACGGTCCTGCCGATCGCGGGCCGCGGCCAGCACTTCCTCATCGGGCGCGTGAACAGCGGCAACGGTGGGGGCTAGCAGTTCGTTCAATGTCATCTCGACTCCACTTCCATCGGCTGTGTCCGGTTCGAGAACTGTTGCGCGGCACGGACAAATCGCTCGGCCAGCGATGGCTGGCCGGCCCAGTGCAGGTGCAGGTAGGAGGCGTGAACCCGGCCCGGCCCGGCGAAGCCGTCCCGCTGGGCCGATCCATCCGGCCCGGTCCAGCGCCAGGCCGCCTCGGCCCCCGGGTCCGGGGAGCAGATGGTGCGATGGAACTCGTGTCCGCGGACCCGCAGTCCCGGCTCAGCCAGGTACGAGCCGGTCGCGGCGGCCGCGTCGCGATAGCCCAGCGTGAGCCGGTCGGTCATCACCGCATCAGCGGCCAGGACGCCACACATCGGCTGGCCATCCAGCGATCGAGCCAGGTAGAGCAAGCCCGCGCATTCCGCGGCGATCGGCCCGCCTGCGTCAGCCAAGCGCGAAACAGCCCGCTGCAGAGACACATTGGCGGTGAGCTGAGCGGCGTAGAGCTCGGGGAAGCCACCACCGATGACCAGGCCGGCGCAGTCCGCTGGCAGCTGCTCATCGTGCAGCGGATCGACCGTCACCACCTCGGCGCCCGCCGCCTGCAGCAGTTCGGCTGTTTCAGCGTAGGAGAAGGTGAAGGCCGCCCCTCCGGCGATCGCCACCACCGGCGGGCGGCCCTCGATCTGGCCCACCTCGTCGGCCGGATTCCAGGCCGGGTTCCCGGCCGGTCCAGCCTGGTCCGGAGCCGTCCTGGCCAGTGCCAGTACCGCATTCAGATCGACGGACGACGCCACCGCAGCACCCAGTGCCCGGACGGTGTGCTGGGCACTGGCCGAGCGCTCGGCCGCCGGCACCAGGCCCAGATGACGCGACGGTGTGGCCAGGGCATCGTGACGGCGCAGTGCCCCCAGCACCGGCATCCCGATCTCGGCCAGGGCCTCACGCAGAATCATCTCGTGCCGATCCGAGCCGACCCGGTTCAGCACCACTCCGCCCACTCGCACCCGGGGATCGAAACGGGCGTATCCGGTGACCATGGCGGCCACTGAGCGGCCGATCGCCGTGGTGTCGGCGACCAGCAGGACCGGGGCCTCCAGGAGGCGGGCGATGTGCGCGGTGGAGGCGAACTCGCCCCGGCCGGCCGCACCGTCGTGCAGCCCCATCACGCCTTCGATGATCGCCAGCCCGGCCGGTCTGGGGGTCGCGACCGCATGCTCGAAGAGCGGCCGCATACGCTCCTCACCAGCCAGCCACGGATCGAGGTTGCGCCCTGGCCGTCCGGCGGCCAGGGCGTGATAACCCGGATCGATGTAGTCCGGACCGACCTTGTGCGGGCTGACGATCAGACCTCGATCGGCGAATGCGGCCAGTAGCCCGGTCGCCACACTGGTCTTGCCGTGTCCACTGGCTGGGGCTGCGACCACCAGCCGGGCTACCACGGTGACCCTCCGGCCGCGGCGTGGCCCGGCTGGCTGGCCGTTCTCACCATTCGATCCCCCGCTGACCTTTCTGCCCGGCATCCATCGGGTGCTTGATCTTGCCGGTCTCCAGCACCAGATCAGCCGCCTCGATCAGCCGGGGATCAGCATCGCGGCCCGTGATGATCACATGCTGCTGACCGGGCCGGCCAGCCAGGGTGGCGAGCACATCGTCCAGCTCCACCCAGCCCCAGCGGATCGGGTAGTTGAATTCGTCGAGGACGTACAGGGTGTGCTGCTCAGCGGCGAGGCGACGCTGAATCTCCCGCCAGCCCTCGAGGGCGGCCGCCGCGTGGTCCTGCTCGGTGCCGGCTTTGCGGGCCCAGGACCAGCCTTCACCCATCTTGTGCCATTCCACCGGGCCGCCCTCACCGGTCTGAGCATGCACGCGATTCAGGGCTTTGAACGCTTTCTCTTCTCCCACCTGCCATTTCGCCGATTTGACGAACTGGAAAACGCCGATCGACCAGCCCTGGCTCCAGCCCCGCAGCGCCAGGCCGAAGGCGGCCGTGGACTTGCCCTTCATCACTCCGGTGTGCACGATCACCAGCGGCCGGTTGCGGCGCTGCCGGGTGGTCAACCCGTCGGCGGGCACCACCAGCGGCTGTCCTTTGGGCATCAGCGCAGGCCTGTCGTCCCGGCCAGCGCAGGGCCGGCCATCATCCCGAAGGAGCCATAGGTGGCCTGCAGCGCGAACGCCGCCGGTCGGAGCGGCTCGTCGAGCAGCAGGGGCAGCAAGGCCCGGACCACCGGATAGCTG
>CALMAR010000472.1:5701-24647 GCA_937859855.1 uncultured Kineosporia sp. | reverse complement strand
GGCGGCCGCCGGGGTGAGTGGGAGATCGGAACCGAGCCGGGCGGCGTAGCGAACCTCGGCCACCGGCAGGTCACCTGGCCCGATGAACGTCCGGCGGGCGCCGTCGGTGACCATTCCCGCTGAGGTCAGGAACGCGCTGCGAGCCAGGTCACCCTCCGGCAGCCAGCTGGTCACCGCGGTCATCCCCTGTTCGCGCAGGTGATCCGCCGCCGCCGACAGCAGGCGCGATCCGTGCCCGGAGCGCTGATGAGCCGGATCCACCACCAGCACACCGATCTGCCCGTCGCGCTCGGCGGCGTCGCGGTCTGGGCTGGGTCCAGCCGAGACGAACCCCACCACGATGTCGTCAGCCACCGCGACCAGGACCTGGTGGCGCGGCGAGGGCGGCGCTGCGACCGCGCGCTCCCAGGCCGGAGCCAGCGTCTGCGGGACCAGGGCGGCCAGAGCCTGTTCGGGCAGCAGGCTGGCGTAGGCCATCCGCCAGGCGCGGGCCTGAATGGCGCCGATCGCGGCCGGATCGCCGCCGCGCGCGGGCCGGACGAAGGCGTTTGCGGTAGCCATCCCGCCATCCTTTCATCGGCTGCTACCGGGTCACGGGGTGCCCGCCCCGGCCAGGGGACGGTAAACTTTGGGCGTCAAAGACGGTTCGGCTACGACAGAACTGGGGTAAAGATCCGCGGGGATGAGGACGGGACATGGACACCGAGGCTGCATTGGCTGCAGCGGCCAGGGTGATCAGCGCTCACGACGGGAGCACTGACCATGTACGGCTTGAGGCCGAGGAATTTGCCGGCGGGTGGATGGTGTACGTGCTGCCCCGGCAGCTGGGACTGACTTTCGGCGGAGTCAACCTGGTGATAGATCGCGAGGACGGTTCAGTCCGAGCGGTCGGGGCCTCGATCGAGCCGTGGCTGGTGATGGCCGACTATCAGCGCTTCCGCGACACCACACCGCCGGGGACCAGCTGGCTGGAGCAGGATCGGAGTGATCCTTCAGTAGCCTAGGGGAAGTGTCCGGCCCATTCGATGATCGCGCGTTCGCTGCTGTGCTGTTCGATCTCGACGGCACCCTGATCGACTCCACCGCGGTGGTCCTGCGCTCATGGCGCCGCTGGGGCCGGGAGTTCAACCTGGATCTGGACGGGCACAGCTGGCACGGCCGTCCGGCCGCCTCGGTGGTAGCTACTCTCCTGCCGCCCGAGCAGCAAGCGATGGGCCTGGCCCGGATCCAGCAGATCGAGATCTCCGACGTCGATGATCTGGTGGCGTTGCCGGGGGCGGCGCAGGCGCTGGCTGGATGCGGCGATCGGGCCTCGATCGTCACATCCTGCAGCATGCCGCTGGCCAAGGCCCGGCTGGGTGCCGTGGGGTTCCACGCCCCGGCGGTCCTGGTCACCGCTGATCAGGTGAGCAACGGCAAGCCGGACCCGGAGCCGTTCCTGCTGGCCGCGCAGCGACTGGGTGTGGATCCTCACCGCTGCCTGGTGGTGGAGGATGCCCCGGCCGGGCTGAGTGCCGCCGCGGCGGCGGGCATGACCAGCCTCGCTGTGATCACCACTCACGAACGTGGCCAGCTGGTGGCCAGTGCCATCGTGACCGATCTGAGCGCAGTCAGTTTCGAGTCGGGGCCGGATGGTGTGGTGCTTCACGCCGCGAGCCCGGCGGGCGATAGCCTGCGCCTGTGACGTCAAGCAGCGTGACGCTCGATCTGGACCAAGCCGCGGATGCCGGGGTCGACACCCAGTACGAGGACCTGCTCCAGCGAGTACTCGATCATGGTGTGCACAAGGACGACCGCACCGGCACCGGTACCCGCAGCAGCTTCGGGGAACGGCTGCGCTATGACCTGAGTCGCAGCTTTCCGCTGATCACCACCAAGCGGGTGCACTTCCGCTCCCTCGCCTACGAACTGCTCTGGTTCCTGCGCGGGGAACGGAACGTGCGCTGGCTGCAGGAGCACCGGGTCACCATCTGGGACGAGTGGGCCGCTCCGGACGGGGATCTGGGGCCGGTCTACGGCGCGCAGTGGCGGTCGTGGCCGGCGCCGGACGGCGGCACCATCGACCAGCTGGCCGCAGTGCTGGAGACCCTGCGCCTCGATCCGGATTCCCGGCGGATGATCGTGTCGGCCTGGAACGTGGCCGACCTGCCGAAGATGGCGCTGCAGCCCTGCCACGCGCTGTTCCAGTTCTACGTGGCCGGCGGCCGGCTCTCCTGCCAGCTCTACCAGCGCAGCGCCGACCTGTTCCTCGGCGTGCCGTTCAACATCGCCAGCTATGCGCTGCTGACCCGGATGACCGCCGCCCAGACCGGGCTGGAGCCGGGCGACTTCATCTGGGTCGGCGGCGACTGCCACATCTACGACAACCATGCCGAGCAGGTGCGCGAACAGCTGTCCCGCCCGGTGCTGCCGTTCCCGCAGCTCGCCCTCGATCCGGCGCCGTCCCTGTTCGGCTACGGCTACGAGCACTTCCACCTGCTGAACTATCAGCATCATCCGGCCATCTCGGCCCCCGTCGCGGTCTGAGGCCAGCCTCCAGCCGTGCCGCTCAGCATGATCTGGGCCCAGGCCCGCCGCCGGGTGATCGGTATCGACGGTGCCCTGCCCTGGCGGCTGCCCGAGGACCTGGCCATGTTCAAGCGGATCACCACCGGGCACCCGGTGATCATGGGCCGGGCGACCTGGGACTCGCTGCCGCCGCCGTTGCAGCCGCTTCCGGATCGGGCCAACGTGGTCATCACCCGCGATCCGGGCTGGATGGCGCCCGGTGCGCGCGTCGTGAACTCACCGGAGCAAGCCCGGCAGGCCTACCCGGACGCCTGGGTGATCGGTGGCGCCTCGATCTATGCGGCCCTGCTGCCCTACGCCGGGCGGGTGATCTGCACCCTGATTGATCTGAGTGTGCACGGCGACACGTTCGCCCCGCAGCTGGGAAATGAGTGGAGATGCGTGGATCGCCGGCCGCCCGAGGGGTGGCTCAGTTCCCGGAATGGCCTGCGATACGCGGTTTGCGACATCCGGAGGGCCTGCGATGAGTGACCGGCCAGTGGAACGGCCAGAAGCAGGCCGAGACCCCGGACTCGTAACATCCGGCCAGGTCCTGCCGATGAGAGACCTGAATTCCGGTGTCGCTCGAACCCCCGAGCGAGCGGCACCGGAATTCTTCCAATTCGGCTCCCGGGCTGTTCGCCCGCGTGGGGTTGCCGGGTCCGCCCGGTACGGTGGGGCTCATGCCCACTGAACCCGTTCTGCGCCCGTTCGGGTCCGTGCTCGTGGCCATGATCACCCCCTTCACCGCAGCCGGCGGACTCGACTGCGAGGCGGCCGGGCAACTGGCCAGCCAGCTGGTCGAGGACGGGTGTGACGGACTGGTCGTGTCCGGGACGACGGGTGAATCGCCGACCACGTCGGACGCCGAGAAGGACGCCCTGCTGCGGGCCGTGGTGGACGCCGCCGGGCACCGGGCCACCGTCCTGGCCGGAGTCGGCAGCAACGACACGGCTCACACGGTGGAGCTGGCTCAGCAGGCAGCCAAGGCCGGAGCGGATGGCCTGCTGGTGGTCACGCCGTACTACTCCAAGCCGCCGCAGCCGGGCTTGGTCGCCCACTTCCAGGCCGTGGCCAGCGCCACCGACCTGCCGGTGATGCTCTACGACATCCCAAGCCGTTCCGGTGTCCCGATCAGTGCCGAAAGCCTGATCACGCTCAGCGCGCACCCGCAGATCGTCGCGGTCAAGGACGCCAAGAACGACCTGTTCGAAGGAACCTGGGTGTTGTCCCGCACCGATCTGGCCTATTACTCCGGCAGCGATGAGCTGAACCTGGCCTGGCTGGCGCTCGGCGCATCGGGGGTGGTCAGCGTGGTCGGCCACCTGGCCGCTGGACACTACCGGCGGATGCTGGCCGCGGTCGAAGCCGGAGACCTGATCACCGCCCAGGCCACGCACAACCAGCTGCTTCCCGCCGTGCGCGGCATGATGATGCGGACCCAGGGCGCCATCATGGCCAAGGCCGCACTGGAACTGTCCGGCCGGCTGCCCAGCCGGACGATGAGACTGCCGCTGATCGCGGCCACCGACGAACAGGTCACGGTGCTGCGCGCCGACCTCGAGGAGGCACAGCTTCTATGAGTCAGTCCCACCCTGAGCTCGGGCTGCCGGCCCCGCTGCCCGCGGGCACCCTGCGAATCGTTCCACTCGGTGGCCTGGGTGAGGTGGGACGGAACATGGCCGTGCTGGAGTTCGGCCGCCAGCTGCTGGTGATCGACTGCGGCGTGCTGTTCCCGGAGGACCATCAGCCCGGGGTGGACCTGATCCTGCCCGACTTCTCCTACATCGCCGACCGGTTGTCCGACGTGGTCGCGGTGATCCTCACCCACGGGCACGAGGACCACATCGGGGCGGTGCCGTACCTGCTCCGGCTCAAGCCCGACATCCCGCTGCTGGGCTCCCAGCTGACTCTGGCCCTGGTCGAGGCGAAGCTGAAGGAACACCAGATCACCCCGCTCACGCTGACCGTGAAGGAGGGGCAGACCGAACGGCTGGGTCCGTTCCAGTGCGAGTTCGTCGCGGTCAACCACTCGATCCCGGACGCGCTGGCGGTGGCGGTGAGCACCCCGGCCGGAACGGTGTTGCACACCGGGGACTTCAAGATGGACCAGCTGCCGCTGGACGGGCGGATCACCGATCTGCGCGCCTTTGCTCGGCTGGGGGAGGCCGGGGTCGACCTGTTCATGGTCGACTCGACCAACGCCGAGGTACCCGGTTTCACGGTCTCGGAACGAGAGATCACCCCGGTCCTGGATGCGGTGTTCGACCGCGCCGACCGGCGAATCATCGTGGCGTCGTTCGCCTCCCATGTGCACCGGGTCCAGCAGGTGCTGGACACCGCGCATGCGCACGGCCGGAAAGTGGCGCTGGTCGGCCGGTCGATGGTCCGCAACATGGGCATCGCCAAGGATCTGGGATACCTGACCGTGCCGCCGGACGTACTGGTGGACGTGAAAGCGGTGGACGATCTGCCGGACGAGCGGGTGGTGCTGATGTGCACCGGCTCCCAGGGTGAACCGATGGCCGCGCTGTCCCGGATGGCCAACCGGGATCATCGGATCCAGGTCGGGCCCGGCGACACCGTTGTGCTGGCGTCATCCCTGATCCCGGGCAATGAGAACTCGGTCTACCGGGTGATCAATGGCCTGACCCGGCTGGGGGCCCGGGTGATCCATCAGGGCAACGCCCGGGTGCACGTGTCCGGCCATGCCAGCGCGGGGGAGTTGCTGTACTGCTACAACATCGTGCGGCCGCGCAACGTGATGCCCGTGCACGGAGAGGCCCGGCATCTGAAGGCGAACGGTGATCTGGCCGTCCGGACCGGGGTGCCGCCCGAGCGGGTGATGTTCGCCGACGACGGCATCGTGGTCGATCTGGCCGGGGGCCGGGCGGCGATCGTGGGCCAGGTGCCCTGCGGATACGTGTACGTGGACGGCGCCAGCGTCGGCGAGATCACCGAGGCCGATCTCAAGGACCGGCGGATCCTGGGTGAGGAGGGCTTCATCTCGATCATCGTGGTGGTGGACTCCGCCAGCGGGAAGGTGGTGGCCGGGCCGGAGATCCATGCTCGCGGCTTCGCCGAGGACGAGTCGGTGTTCGACCGGGTCCGGCCGCGGATCGTGGATGCCCTGCGGGACGCTGCCAACGCCGGGCCGGCCGACACCTTCCAGTTGCAGCAGGTGGTGCGCCGGGTGGTCGGCCGCTGGGTGAGCGAGTCCTACCGCCGCCGCCCCATGATCATCCCCCTGGTGATCGAGGCCTGAGCTACAGCTGCTTGAGATCGGCCAGCACGGCGCTGGCGGCGTTGCGGCCGTTGGTCGCGATCACACTGCCGGCTGGATGGGTGGCCGCTCCGCAGAGATAGACGCCTGGTATGGGGGTGCGCGGGCTCAGCCGGTGCTCCCACATCTGATCCGGGCGGACTTCGCCCTGGAAGATGTGGCCGCCGGTCAGCCCGACCTTGGCTTCGATGTCGGGCGCCCCCAGCACCTCGTAGGACTCCAGGCAGTCCTCGAAGTCCGGCGCATAGCGCCCGATCAGGTCGATGAACTGACGGGCCACCTCGGGACGCCGGGCATCCCAGCCACCGTTCAGGTCGTAGGACGCGTACTGGCCGAACACGCTCATCAGGTGCTTCCCGGCCGGCGCCGGTGTCGGGTCGTGCAGGGTCTGCACGTAGATCTCACCGAAGCCGACGGCGGGCTCGCCTGCCGCGCAGCGTTCGAACGCAGCCTGGGCGGCGTCCAGTCCGCTGGTCACGTCCACCGTGCCCAGGGCCATGAAGGTCTCTCCCGGGGCGGCCGTCCAGGACGGCAGCCGGTTCAGCGCCGCGTTGAACTTGACCACCGGCGAGCGGATGTCCCACGACTCCAGCCGCTGCCGGTAGGACGCCGGTATCGCTTGTCCCGCAACCATGTTCAGCACTCGCTTGGGATCGGCGTTGCTGACCACCACCGGCGCGGCGATGAAGGTGCCGTCGTCCAGCCGGACTCCTTCGCCGGGCACGATCTCACCTACCGGAACGCCGGCCGCCAGCACCGCCCCCGCCTCCTCGGCGGCGTCGGCGATCGCGAAACTGATCATGCCCATGCCGCCCTTCACGTAGCCCCAGACCGGGCCTTCGCCCTCCAGATCACCCTGGAAGTGCATCAGTTTCACCGATGCTGTACCCGGATCCCGTGGCCCGGCGAAGGTTCCGATCACGCCTTGGCCGAAAAGCGCGTCCTTGAGCCGCTGATCGGTGACGAAGTGGTCCAGGACGTCGGAGATCGATGCCTCGAACAGCGCGTCGATCATCATCTGGTCGCCGAGCAGTTCCTCCAGTTCGGCCCGGGATGGCGAATCGCCCACCCAGGTGTCCCGGGTGCCCTTGCGCAGCCGCAGCCGCATCTGGTCGAAGAAGTCCTCGTAGGCCAGATAGCCGTCAATCTCCTTCTGCGCCAGCCCCAGCTCCTGTAATCCGCGCACCGTGCGCTCGTGGCTCATCCACTGCGCGAACGCCGTCCCATCCTCGAATGGCACCCACAGCTGCGGATCGGCGACGTACACCTCGAGGCCCCGGTGGCGCAGATCAAGGTCCCGGATGACGTCGTCGTCGAGCAACCCGACCACGTAGGCGCAGGGGCTGATCACGTAGTTCTCGTCGTCGAACGGCTGGTCCAGAGTGCAGGCCCCGCCCAGTCTTTCGCGGGCTTCCAGGACCAGCACCCGCTGCCCGGCCCGGGCCAGGTAGGCCGCACAGGTCAGCCCGTTGTGCCCGCCGCCAACCACGATCACGTCCCACGTTCGCGCGGCCAGTTCGCTGATGGGCGCGGGCAGGCCGACCTTGCCCAGCCGGGCGGCGATCGAGTTCATTGCCGAGACGTCGAAGCTCATGGCTGCGCTCACCTTCCCGATCCGAGATAGGCCTGAGCGACCCGGGTGACGAACTGGTACACGCCGTCCTCCTCGGGCGCCATCGGCCCGGCCACCGCGTGCGGTGAGGCGAGCCCGCGCTGCACGGATTCGCAAGCGGCCCAGTCCTGCCGGTTGGTCAGGTCCCAGAAGTCGACCGCGTAGCTGGGGTCGAAGCCTTCGGCCGAGGCCACATCGGACGGAAAGGCCCAGGCGCACTCGACGTGGGTACGGCCCGCCGCCAGCGGCGTCAGCACGTGCGTCATCACGTAGTCCGGGTGCAGGCTGATCAGCAGGTTCGGGTAGGCGACCACATACATCACCGTGCGCAGTTCGTGCTCGGACAGGCCGATGATCGGCCTGCCGTCGCTGTGGCCGTCCAGCGACATGGTCTGCGCCTGCGGGATCAGGTCCATCCAGCCGGCCATCCATTCCCCCGCGCCCTCCAGGTTCTCCCCGCTCTTCGGCGGGCTGATCCGGCTCAGCTCCGGATGGATGGTGGCGCAGTGGTAACACTCCTGATAGTTCTCGACGATCACCTTCCAGTTGGTGGCCAGCTCGTAGGAGTGCCTGGCCACCACCACCAGATCCTGCGGGCGGTAGGGGCCCACCACGTCGTCCAGCCCCGGCAGGTGATGGGCGAAATCGCCGGCCTGGCCGGACGGATCGGCGAACAGATAACCCTGCCACTCCACCGCCGGCACCGGCACCAGGCCGAACTGGCCCGCCTCGAAACCCGCGGCCCCGCGGAACCCGGGCGCGTGCCGCAGCGAACCGTCGAGCTTGTAGGTCCAGGAGTGATAGGGGCAGATGATGCTGTTCGCCTGCCGGCTCGCTCCGCAGGGCACCAGTTCGTGGCCGCGGTGCCGGCAGGTGTTGGCGAAGGCATGCAGGCCGCCGTCCTCGTCCCGGGTCAGCAGCACGCTGCCGGCTCCGGTGTCGATGGCCCGCTGCGACCCCGGCTCAGCCAGCTCACCCGCATGCCCGGCGCAGACCCAGCCGGACAGGATGTTGGCCTGTTCCCAGCCGAAGACGGCCGGATCGGTGTAGGCGGCTGGGGGCAGCATGCGGGAGTTGCCGAACGGGGCCAGGGCGGCGGCCAGGCCAGCGGTGTCCAGCGGAGCGGGCATTCCCCGGAGCTGATTGAACATACAGTCAGGATAAAACGGAACAACCCGCCGGGTCCATACCTGGCCAGACCAGGAACGGGCTCACAGTTCTCCGGCGAAGGCGCCGATTCCGCGGTCGTCCTGCGTGCTGTCGCCGCGGGTCATCCACCGGAAGATCAGGAACCCGGCCAGCACCGCGATCATTGAGGCGAGCAGCAACAGGGTGGCCATCGCATTGATCGCCGGAGTCGGGGCGGCCCGGGCGGTGTTGTAGATCTTGACCGACACCGGTTCGGTGGACGCCGACCCGGACAGGTAGCGCACCAGCACGAAATCGTCGATCACGTCGGCGAACACCAGCACCGTGCTGGCCAGGATGGCCGGAGTCAGCATCGGCAGAATCACCCGGCGCAGCGCCCCCATCGGAGAAGCGCCCAGATCCATGGCTGCTTCTTCGTAGTGCTTGCCGATGGTCGCCAGCCGGGCCCGCACGATCACCGCCGGATAAGAGATCTGAAAGGTGACCAGGCCCGCGACCTGGGCGGCGGTACCGAGCGAGAAGGGCAGCACAATGGTGGTGACCAGGAACAGCAGGGCCACCGCGAGCAGCGTCTCGGGGATCACGAAGGACAGCAGCATCACCACATTGGCCGTCTCCGGCAGCCTGCCGCGCCAGCGATCCATGCCGATCGCGAATGCCACCCCCAGCGGAACCGTGATCACCGTGGTGATCAGGCCCAGCTTGACCGTCTGCAGCAGCGCCGCATGCAACGAGGCGTCATGCCATACCGATCGGGTGGCGTCGCCCCAGTACCAGCGCATCGAGAAGCCCTGGAAGGAGGTCCGGGACCGGGCGCTGTTGAACGAGAAGAGCACCGCGATCAGGACCGGAACCAGGGACCAGAGCAGGTAGACGACGGTCACCGTGGCCAGCATGCGGGGCTTGCGCCAGGGGTTGTTCCACCAGCGGATCATGAGGCGATCACGCGGCTCATGTTCGCGCCTCGTCGCCGCGAGCCACGCTGCGCACGTAGTACAGCATCGGGATCAGCGAAATCACCAGCACGATCAGCACATACGCCCCGGCGGCGCTGGTCTGGCCGGGGATCAGCACGGTGTTGTTGATCAGGTTGCCAACCATCGAGGTGGTGGGAGAGGCCGAGAGCAGGTCGTTGGTGAAGTAGTCGCCCAGCATGGGCAGGCAGGTCAGCAGCACACTGGCGACGATGGTGGGCCGGCCCATCGGCAGGGTGACCCGCCAGAACGCCGAGGACCGGGTGGCGCCCAGGTCCCGCGCGGCTTCGAGCACCGATTGGGGCAGCCGGTCCAGCCCGGCGTACAGCGGCAGGATCATGTATGGCACATACCCGTAGACCAGCCCCAGCACCACCACCAGCGCGTTGCCGTTCAGCCAGTTCAGATGGACGTCGAGCAGGCCGCCCAGGCTGAGCACCCGGTTGACCAGGCCATCGTCCCGCAACAGGTTGACCCAGGCCAGCATCCGCATCATGTAGCTGATCCAGAAGGGGGCGATCAGCAGGCCGAGCAGCATTCCGCGCCAGCGCCCGGCCAGCCGGGCCACGTAGTAGGCCACCGGGAAGGCGATCAGCACGCACAGCGCACTGGCCAGCAGCACGAACACCAGGGTCCGGATCAGCGCGGCACCGAAGATCGCTCCCGGGCCGACGGTCTGGCGGATCACGTGGCCGAACTCGGTGAAATCCCACTGCAACGGGTTCCATACCGGCAAGGGCGTGCGGAAGACCGGATCCACCCGTCCGAAGACGATGGCCAGCACCAGATACAGCGGAACCACGAAGAAGATGCACAGCCAGGCGATTCCCGGCAGTGCCAGCAGCCGCCAGGGGCCGGCCGATGGCTTTCGGCTGCTGGTGGGTGATGACGACGCGGGCGCCTCCGGACGCTCCTGGGTCAGCACCACCGGGTCATCACCGGACGGTCAGTTCCCGGCCTTGAAGGCCAGCCAGATGCTGTGCCAGGCGCTGTTGGCTTCGGTACTCAGCTCCAGCGCCGGGTAACCGTTCTTGAGATCGGTCTCCTTGACCACCACGCTGGCCAGGTTGGCCGGGATGATGCCCTTACTCACCAGCGTGTCCGGAACCAGTGTCACCTGAGGCGGCTGGTAGCCGGTGAAGGTGAAGTTGGCGGTGGCCGAGCTGGAATCGAGCATGTGGTTCAGGAACAGGTGGGCCAGCACCGGGTTCTTCCCACTGGCGGGCATCACGATCACGTCATTGTCGACCATGCCTTTGCCGTCCGGCGGAAACCAGTAGCGGAACAGCTCCGGCTTGGCGGCGCCGTTGGCGGCGGCGTTGACCACATCTCCGGACCACATCTCCGCCTGGCCGTACGCCCCGGCGGGCAGGTCGTCGTACATGTTGATCGTGACCCTGGGCTTCACGTTCTTGGTCAACTCGGTCAGAGCGGCCGAGGCCTTGTCCAGGTCAGCCGCCTTGGCCGTGTTCACGTCGGTGATGCCGGACCGCAACAAGCACATCTCGATGGCGGACCGGTAGTCGTCCAGGACGGCGGTCTGGCCCCGGTACTGCGCGTCCCACAGTGTGTTGTAAGGGTTCTCCAGCGCCGGGATGTCGGTCTTGATCTTGTCCGTGCGCCAGCCGATTCCGGTGCTGTACACGGTGAACGGCACGGTGTATTGCCAGCCCTGGTCGTACCAGGGGTTGGTGAAGTATGGCCAGACGTTGCTGATGTTCGGAATGTAGCTGTGGTTCAGCGGCCGGATCAGCGACGTGGTCACCAGCCGGGAGGTGATGTCGTAACCCGAGCCGAGCCAGACGTCGTAGGGCACCGATCCCTGCCGGATCTTGGTCAGCGCCTCATCTATGTCGTTGAAGGTGGAGATCGAAACCTTGCAGGCGTACTTCTTCTCGAAAGCCGTCACGACGCCGCGATCGACGTAGTCGGCGTAGTTGTAGACCTGCAGGGTGGCGCCCTTCTCCGGCGTCAAGCCGTCCTTGATCGGCTCGTTGCCCGGATTGATCGGCCACTTGACGGGGTTGGCCGGCGAGGCCAGCTCGAGTGGCTGCGTGCCCTTCTGGGTACTGGTGGTGCCGCCGCCGGACTGGCGGGTGCAGGCAGCGACCAGTGCTGGGCCGCCGAGCGCCACCAGTCCTGCCCTGGTCAGGAACTGCCGGCGGCTGGGCCCGCCGTGATCGAAGCTACGCGGAGGCATCGGTCTCCCTCAGGCTCACGAGGCGACTGGTGCGATTGTGGCACCAGCTTCGGGTGTGCGTTGTGAGGGTAGCGTCTCTGACATAGACTGAATACTCAGTCAATGTAACGATTTTGGTGCCTTTAGTGCGCCAGCATGGAGGTTGGCGCAGATGGCTTCGATCACTCAGGACGCCGCGACTGAGCCAGCCCGGGCGCCCGGTTCGGATCAGGGCCCTTCGATCGGCCCAGCAGCCGGCCCAGCAATCGACCCTGCGACCGGGGCGGCGAAGGGCCGCGGGGTTCAGCCGGGGGCCGGTCCACTCCCCAGTGCGGACCCGGTCGAGCAACTGATCGAGGAGCAGGAGCGCATCTTCCTGGCCCGGCAGCCGCGCAGTGCCGAGCTGATCCGCGAGGCCGGGGCCGTTCTGGCCGGAGGGGCGACCTCCAACTGGCAGATCGCGCTGCCGCAGGCGGTCTGGCTGAGTCACGGCGCCGGATCGAAGCTGTACGACGTTGACGGCACCGAGTACGTCGACATGCACGGCGGCTACGGCGCGTCCATCGCCGGGCACGCTCACCCGGCCATCGTGGCCGCGGTCAGTGAGCGGGTCCGCCGCGGTACCCACTTCGCGCAACCGACGCAGGATGCGATCTGGGTCGCCACCGAGCTGGGCCGCCGCTTCGGCCTGCCGCTGTGGCGGTTCGCCAACTCGGGCACCGAGGCAACCATGGACGCGGTGCACCTGATGCGCGCGGTCACCGGCCGGGATCTGATCATCAAAGTGGAGGGCTGCTATCACGGCCACCACGACTCGGTCCAGGTCTCGGTGCTGCCCGAGGCGGACGAGATCGGCCCCCGCGATCATCCGGCCCGGGTGCCGGGCAACTCGGGGATACCGTCGGCCATCCGTGACCTGGTGCTGGTGGTCCCGTTCAATGACCTGGACGCCGTCGACCGGATGCTGGCCCAATATCCGGACCGGGTCGCCGGGATGATCCTCGAGCCGATCATGATGAACGCCGGGATCATCAAGCCGGAGCCCGGCTATCTGGCCGGCCTGCGCGAGCGCCTGCACGCGGCCGGGGCCCTGCTCACCTTCGACGAGGTCAAGACCGGTTTCACCACCGGGCCCGGTGGCGTCACGGCCAGTTCCGGGGTCGTCCCTGATCTGGTCTGCCTGGCCAAGGCGCTGGGCGGCGGCATCTCGGTGGCGGCCATCGGCGGCACCACGTCGGTGATGTCCGCGATCGCCGACGGCACCTACGAGCAGGTCGGAACCTTCAACGGCAACCCGCTGGCGATGGCCGCCGCCCGGGCCACCCTGGGCGAGGTGCTGAACGACGACGGATACGCCCACCTGGACCGGCTGGCCGCTCAGCTGCGGACGTCGCTGGAGGCGACCATCGCCCGCGCCGGCGCCGAATGGCAGGTGGTCACGGCCGGGGCCAAGGGTTGCGTCACTTTCACCCGCGGGCCGGTCAGGGAGTACCGCGACTTCCTCACCATCGATGATCGGCTGGGTCAGGCGCATTGGCTGATCCAGCACAACGGTGGGGTGTTCCTGCCGCCGTGGGGCAAGGTCGAGCAGTGGCTGATCTCGGTCCAGCATCAGCCGGGTGATATTGAGCGATTGACTGCTAACTTCGCCACCCTGGTGGATCGGGTGATTCAGACGGCACAGTGAACCGCTGGGCGAACAGAACCATCGGCGGACAGCCTGCTCAGAGCGAGGGTGAAGGATGACGCATCGGTGACGGCAAAGGGCGGCCAGATCGAGCTGAACGATCTGGCCAAGGCCTTCGACGGGGTGCCTGCGGTCACCGGCATCGACCTGGACATCGCCGGCGGTGAGTTCTTCTCCCTGCTCGGGGCCTCGGGCTGCGGCAAGACCACCACGCTGAGGATGATTGCTGGTTTCGAACAGCCGGATGCCGGGCGGATCCTGCTGGACGGGCGGGATGTGGCGCAGGACCCGCCACACCAGCGGCCGGTGAACACGGTCTTTCAGAACTATGCCCTGTTCCCGCATCTGTCGGTGGCCGAGAATGTTGGCTTCGGGCTGAGCTACCAGAAGGCCAGCAAAGCTGAGATCAGCCGCCGGGTCGGCTCGGCGCTGGAGCTGACCCGGATGGGCAGTTACGCCAAGCGCAGGCCCGGTCAGTTGTCCGGCGGCCAGCAGCAGCGGGTGGCTCTGGCCCCGGCCCTGGTGCAGAACCCCAAGGTGCTGCTGCTGGACGAGCCGCTGGGTGCGCTGGACGCCCAGCTTCGCCGTCAGCTTCAACTGGAGCTGCGTGCGTTGCAGCGGGAGGTCGGGATCACGTTCGTCTACGTGACCCATGACCAGGAGGAGGCACTGACGATGAGCGACCGGATCGCGGTGCTGGCCGGCGGGCGGATCGAGCAGGTCGGCGCGCCGCAGGAGATCTACTCCTGCCCGGCCACCACGTATGTGGCCGGCTTCCTGGGTTCGGCCAACATCTTCGACGCCGAACTGCTCTCGTCCAGCCCCACTGGCGAGGCCCGGTGCCGGGCGCTGGGCGGCCCGGTCGAGGCGATGCTGGACTCCTCGCTGGATCCGGGGCCCGCCGCGATCGTGATCCGGCCCGAGCGGATCGTGATGCTCCGCCACGATGCGGTGGAATCGCCGTCCAGCCGCGGGTCCAGCGGCAGCAATCAGATGCGGGGCACCGTCCGCGATGTGGTGTATCTGGGTTCGAACACCCAGGTGCTGGTGGACGTCGACACCGACGACGGTGAGGCGCCGCTCACCGTCGAGGTGCCCAACCACCACGGGCCGTCCTCGGTGGACTTGAGGCCGGGTGACGCAGTGGTCTGCTCCTGCGCTCCAGATGCCGTCCGCGTTCTCAAACGGTCTGCGGTGCAGCCTGTTTCGATGGTGAGCTGACGGAGCCAGCTGAGTTGCCCGATCGCCGGGACGGACGACGGCCGGTCCGTGCGGAAGCGGGCACCGGGGCCAGGCTGAGTTCGCGCTCGGCATCCTCCATCGCGATCTCGCACGCCAGCTCGGGGTCGATCTCCGGATCCTCCAGTGCGACCTGGATGGAGAGCCCGTCCAGCAGGCAGGCGAAGGTGAGCGCGAAGCGGTGCGGATCGGCGCAGCTGGCCTCACCGTCCCTGATCCCGGCTTCGACTACGCCGGTGATCATCGAGCGCCACCGGTTGTCCAGGTCGATCCGATCCTGGGCGACCTCGGGATGCCGGAAGGCCTGAGCCCACAGGTCGAACCACAGACCCCAGGCGCCGGGGATCTCGCCGTCCGCCTGGGGTACGCAGGTGGCCCGGACCAGCAGCGAGAGCCGCTCCCGGATCGGCCGGACGGTGGCCAGCATCTTCTCGGCCGCGTCATAGAAGTTCTGCTCGGAGAAACGCAGGGCATCGACCAGCAGCCGATCCCGGGTGCCGAAGTAATAGATCACCAGCGCCGAACTGACCTCGGCCCGCTTGGCCACGTCAGCGATCCGGGCCTCGGAGATGCCGTTCTCGACGATGAGTTCCGCTGCCGCAGTAAGGATCTGGAGTCGGCGTCGTTCATTCTGCTGGGTCGGCGGTGCCACCTCAGCCATACCTGTACCGCCTTGTTCGATCGCCGGGCGGATCCGGCGAATGTCGTGGAGGTGCCGCTGCTCGACCCTTGCCGGAATTCTATCACCGGCTTAGATTGAACAGTCAGTCAAACAATGGCCAAATAGCGGAAAGGCCTCATTATGCCGGGCAGCTACGACGCGATTGTCGTCGGTGGAGGGCACAACGGGCTGGTCGCGGCCGCGTACCTGGCCCGGGCCGGGGCGCGCACGGTGGTGCTGGAATCCCGGCGTCAGCCCGGGGGAGCGGCGACCACCGAAGCGCCGTGGGACGACGCACCGCAGCTGCGGGTCACCCGGCTGTCCTACGTGATGAGCCTGATGCCGCCGACCATCGTGCGCGACCTGAACCTGGAGCGGCACGGCTACGTGGTGCACCCAATGGGCCCGTACTACCAGGCGTTTCCCGAGGGCGGGTCGCTGACCATCTACGAGGACGACCCGGCCCGGACCCATGACCAGATCGCCCGCTGGTCCAAACGCGATGCAGACGCCTGGCCGCGCTGGAACGCCTGGCTGGAGGGCCTGGCCGGCGTGCTCGGCCCGATGCTGACCCGGGTGCCGCCCAATATCGGCTCCAAGCGGCCCGCCGACCTGCTCGAGCTGGCCAAGCTGGCCTGGAGCCAGCGCGGGCTGAACGTCCGCACCACCGCGGACGTGACCCGGCTGCTCACCATGAGCATCGCCGACCTGCTCGATGACTGGTTCGAATCTCCGCAGATCAAGGCCGCGCTGGCGGTCAACGGCGTGATCGGTACCTGGGCCGGGCCGTTCGAGCCGGGGACCGCCTATGTGATGGCCCACCACTCCATCGGCGACGTCGGGGACGGTCAGCTCGGCAGCTGGGGCTACCCGGAAGGCGGGATGGGCGCGGTATCAGCCGCGATCGCCGCGTCGGCGCGAAGTTTCGGCGCGCAGATCCGCTGCGACACCCCGGTTGATCGGCTGCTGGTCAGCAACGGCCGGGTCCAGGGTGTGGTCCTGCAATCGGGTGAGGAACTGCGGGCGGCCACCGTAGTGACCACGTTGCATCCGAAAACTGCTTTCCTGGAACAGATTCCCCGTCAGGAACTACCCAGCGACTTCGTCGCGGACATCGAACACTGGAAGACCCGCAGCGGCGTGGTGAAGATCAATCTGGCCCTGGCTGAGCTGCCGAGTTTCACCGCCGACCCGAACGACTCCGACATCCCCGAGCACCTGACCGGCTCGGTGGAGATGGCCCCCAGCATGGAGTACATCGAGCGGGCGTTCAGCGACGCCCGCGAGGGCCGGCCCGCCCAGTTCCCGTTCAGCGATGGGGTGATCCCGACCACTCTGGATCGCACCCTGAATCCCGATGGCACGCACATCTTCTCGCTGTTCACCCAGTGGGTCCCGGCCGACTGGGTGAACGAGCCGCACACCGGAGAACTCGATGCCTACGCCGACCGCCTGATCGACCTCTACGACGAGGTGGCCCCCGGATTCAAGGGCTCGATCCTGCACCGGGACGTGGTCGGGCCGCACCAGATGGAGACCGAGTACGGGCTGATCGGCGGCAACATCTTCCACGGTGAGCTGTCGCTGGAGCAGCTGTTCCACCTGCGGCCCGCTCCTGGCTACGCCGACTACCGGACGCCGATCTCCGGCCTGTACTACGGCAGTTCGGCCACCCACGCCGGTGGCGGCGTCTGCGGCATTCCCGGCTGGCAGGCGGCCCGGGCGGCGATCGCGGACAATCGCCGGAGCGCCGGCCGGCTGGTCCGCAGTCGCGGGTGAGGTCGGCGGTGGACCTCCCGGCCGGTGACCCGGTGACGGCGATGCTGGACGCCGCCTCGGTCGCCGTGGTCGGCGCCAGCCCGCGGCCGGGCAGCTTCGGCCATCGGATGGTGATCGAGGCACTGCGAGGACCGGCCACGGTGCATCCGGTCAACCCCCGCTATCCGCGGATCGAGGGCCGGGCCTGCGCGGCGTCCCTGGCTGAGCTGGGCGAAGCGCCCGACCTGGTCCTGCTCGGGGTGGGCGATCGCGCGGTCGAGCAGCAACTGCTGGACGCTGCCGGGATCGGCGCCCGCTCGGCGGTCGTATTCGGCAGTGTGCCCGCGCCCGGACTGCGCGAACGGCTGGCGGAGATCGCCGCCGAGGCGGGAATGGCGCTGTGCGGCGGGGGATGCATGGGCTTCGTCAATGTGGCGACCGGCCTGCGCGCCGTCGGCTACCTCGAGCGGGATCCGCTTCCGGCCGGCCCGGTCACCCTGATCACCCATTCCGGATCGGTGTTCTCGGCGATGCTGCGGACCCGGCGGGCGATCGGCTATTCACTGGCCGTGTCGTCGGGCCAGGAACTGGTTACCACCGCGGCCCAGTACCTGGGGTACGCGCTGGATCAGCGCCCCGGCGATGCGGTGATCGCCCTGGTGCTGGAGACCGTCCGGGACGCGGCGCAATTGCGCCTGCAGTTGCGCCGGGCCGCCGAACTGGACGTGCCGGTGATCCTGCTGCCGGTGGGTGGTTCAGCAGCCGGATCGCGCCTGGTCAAGGCCCATTCCGGTGCGCTGGCCGGGGACGGTGCGATGTGGGAGGCGCTGTGCGAGGACACCGGCGCGTTGCCGGTGACCGACCTGGCCGAACTGACCGATACCCTCGAACTGGTCGCGCTGGGACGCCGCCGGCGGCCCCGGGCTGGTTCTGGAACCGCCGCGCCACAAGGGATTGCGCTCGTGCACGACTCGGGGGCCGAGCGGGCGCTGACCGCTGATCTGGCCGATCGGCTGGGCGTCCGGTTCGCGCGGATCAGTTCGGCGACCAAGGAATCGCTGCGGGCCGTGCTGGACGAGGGGCTGACCGCCGAGAACCCGCTGGACGTCTGGGGCACCGGCGCGGGCACCCGGGAGCTGTTCACCCGGTGCCTGGTGGCGATGGCCGGCGATCCAGATACCGGCGCCACCGTGCTGGCGGTCGATCTGGTGCCCGAGTACGACGGGGACACCGCCTACCCCGACGCTGTGCTGGCCGCGACCGAGCTGGCCGGCCACGGCGCCGGACCGATCGCGGTGCTGACGGGGCTTCCCTCGGCGATCGACCAGGAGGCGGCCGCCCGGCTGCGCCGCAACGGAGTAGCCGTGCTGGAGGGCACCCGCAGCGGGCTGATCGCGCTGCGCAACCTGCTCCAGCTGCAGCAGAGCCTTCGGTCGCCCGGCTCCGGGCCCGAATCGGCGCAGCCGGGGCGCCGGGCCCGGTGGCGGACCCGGCTGAGCTGCGGCGTCCCGCTGGACGGAGCCGAATCCTTTCAGCTGTTGCGGGATTACGGTGTGCCGACCAGCTCGGTGCTCCCCGCCAGGGATCTGGATCAGGCGGTGAAAGCGGCGGCGGCTCTGGGTTATCCGGTGGTGCTGAAGACCGATCAGCCCGGCATCGAGCACAAGAGCGAGGCAAGCGGAGTGCTGCTGGGCATCGGCGAGGAGGCTCAGCTGCGGTCGGCGTACCAGGACCTCTCCGCCCGGCTGGGCCCGGCCGTGCTGATCTGCTCGGCCGCTGAACCGGGGCCTGAGCTTTCGATCGGGATGACCCGCGATCCGCATCTGGGCCCGATGCTGGTGCTGGCCGCGGGCGGCC
>CALMAR010000472.1:2735-5691 GCA_937859855.1 uncultured Kineosporia sp. | reverse complement strand
ATTGCCGACCGGGTGGTCACCCTGCCACCTGTGTCGCCTGATCGTGCCGGAGAACTGCTCGCCCGGCTGCGGATCTCCGCGCTGCTGAACGGCTTTCGGGGCGCACCGGCGGCCGATCGGAACGCGCTGAGGGCCACGGTCGCCGCCGTCTCGGTGCTGGCGGCCGACCTCGGCGATCTTCTCGACGGTCTCGATGTGAACCCGGTGATCGCCTCGCCGGCCGGCCCGGTCGCCGTGGACGTGCTGGTCCAGCTCTCTGAGCGGATATCTGCTCAGAAGATGGCGTAGACCTTGCGCACGGTCTCGTGGATCTGCCAGCTGCCGGTCCAGCCCTTGGGGAAGACGGCGACCGAGCCGGGTGTGATCTCGGCCGGCTGGCCGCCGTCCGGCGTGACCGTCATCCGGCCCGCCACCAGGTGGATCACCTCGTTCGTCTCCAGGGTCCAGTGCGAGGGGCCCGGCGTGCATTCCCAGATTCCGGCCGACATCTCGCCGTCCACCCACAGTTCGGCGCCGCCGGTCTGCATCGGTTCGCCGGTGGCTTCCTCCAGCGGGCCCCAGTCCTCCAGAACGGTTGTGGCGGCGTCGTTCAGGTACGGGGTGAGCACGGGCACGGACATCACGGCATCCTCACTACAGCTGGCAGAGGTCCTGACCGTGGCACAGACTGAACAGTCAGTCAAGGAGAATGAGAGGGCGGCCCCGGGTGCACAACCTCACCGATGAAGAGCGCGAGATTCGCGATCGGGCAGGGCGATTCGCGAACTCGCTGATCCAGTACGAGGTGCAGACCGAACTGGCCGGTGGCCAGCTGGCCCCCGATGTGGCCGCCGCGAACCATGACCGGGCCATCGAGCTGGGCCTGTACGCCACCAACATGCCCGCCTCGGCCGGGGGTCCTGGACTGCCCATGCTGCAGCAGGTGCTGGTCCAGGAGCAGGCCGGCCGGGTGACCAATGGGCTGGCCTGGGTCATGCACACCCCGCCCGCCTGGTGGGCCGAGGTGGCCACGGACCAGCAACGGGAACGCTGGCTCAGCCCGGCGGTTCGGGGCGAGCGGCACGAGTGCTACGCGATCACCGAGGAGTTCGCTGGCACCGACGTCTCCGCTCTGACCGCAACCGCCGAACGGGACGGCGATCATTACGTGGTGGACGGCGACAAGTGGCACGTCACGTCGTTCAACCTGGCCGATTACTGCTTCGTCCAGGCGGTCCTGACCGGCGGCCCGCAGGCCGGGCAGCATGCCATGTTCGTCATCGACCTGCCCTGCCCCGGCGTCGAGGTGGTGCGCACCCCGGCCTACATGCACAACATCCCCGACCACCATCCGATCGTGCGGTTCTCGCAGGTACGGATTCCGGCGAACCAGCTGATCGGCGCCGAAGGGGATGGGATGACCTTCGCCTACGAGTGGTTCCGATTCGAACGGATCATGGTGGCGGCCCGGTGCGTGGGCGCGGGCCAGCGGCTGGTTGAGGAGATGACCCAGTTCGCCGGTGACCGGATCGTGGGCGGCGAGCGGCTGGGTGACCGGCAGCTGGTCTGCGCCATGCTGGCCGACTCGGCAACCGAACTGGCAGCAGCCCGCGCCCTGCTCTACGACGTCGCCCGCAGCGTCGACGCCGGCCAGGACCGCAAGGTGCTGCACGCCCGCGCCTCGATGGTCAAGCTGTTCTGCTCCGAGACCGCCGGGCGGATCGCGGACCGAGCTGTGCAGGTGTTCGGCGGGCGCGGCTACATGCGGGAGAACGTGGCCGAACGGATGTTCCGCGAGCTTCGGGTGGAGCGGATCTGGGAGGGAGCCAGCGAAGTGCAGCGGCTGATCATCGGTAAGCAGCTGCTCAATCGGGGCCCAGCCGCTGTGCTCGGCACCGCCTGACCCCGGCTGGCACAGCCGCGGCTCGGCCGGATCTGGTCATATCGGAATCGGGCTCGGCGTGTGCTGCCCGGCCTGAGCACGTCAATCCCGTAGCGTCGGGCACCATGGCCACCCGTACGACCTCGCGTGGCCGATCGCGCGGGGGCAGCGCTGCGGCGCGGAACGCACCGGCGGATTCGCCGTCGCGGGCCGCTCGCCAGCCCCGCCAGCCTCAGCGGACCAGGGGCGGCCCGGCCAGCACCCGGACCAAGGCGGCCCGGTCCAGCTCCCGTAAGCCGGGCGCCCGGACGAAGGCTCGCACGACGTCCCGGCCCCGTGGCGGGTTGCCCTGGCCGCTCCGGGTGGTGCAGCCGCTCTGGATGGGCGTTGCCCATCTGGCCGGTGGGGCGGCGCGGCGGATCGGGGACGGTGCCCGGGAACTGGATCCAGCGCATCGCCGGGACGGAATGGGCCTGCTCCTGATCGGCCTGTCCCTGGTGGTGGCGGGCCGGGAGTGGTGGGGACTGGCCGGCGCCTTCGGTGACGGCGTGCACGCGGTGGTGGCGGGCACGCTGGGCCGGGTCGGGCTGGTGCTTCCGGTGGTCCTGCTCAGCCTGGGCCTGCTGATGCTGCGAAGCCCGGGCGAGATCAGCTCGATCAACCGGATCGGGATCGGGCTGAGCGCGATGATCGTGGCCGCCACCGGACTGGTCAGCCTGTCGGCCGGAACCCCCGTTCCCGGCCGGGGATCCGCAGCGGTCCGGGCGGCCGGGGGAATGGCCGGCTATGTGGTCTCCGCTCCACTGGCGGCGGCGCTGACCGGCTGGATCGCGGTGCCGCTGCTGAGCCTGCTGGCCTTGTTCGGACTGCTGGTGGTGACCGCCACTCCGGTGCACGCCATTCCGGAGCGGATCCGGAACGCTTATCAGCTGCTCACCGGCGTCCAGGTGGATCTCGGGCCAGCCGAGGACGAGGCGGACACCCTGCTGGGATCCGGCGGCGGATTCGCCACCGGCCTGCCGCGCCGTGGTGGCAGCGGCCCCGCTCGCGGCAGCTCGGGCGAACCGGGCATCAACGGGGACGAGGCCTATGAGC
>CALMAR010000472.1:323-2684 GCA_937859855.1 uncultured Kineosporia sp. | reverse complement strand
CAAGAACGCGGACCCCTTGCGGGCGCCGAAGGCACCGGAGAGCGAGCCCGGGCGCGCGGCCGCCGCTGTCTCAGCGGATCCGGCGCTGCCGGCCCAGCAGCCCGCTGGAGCCGGGGTGGTGGCCCGGCCACCACTGGAGGCGCCGGAGACCAATCAGCTGCCGCCGCGGGTCGAGCAGCTGAGCATGGGTGGCGACATCACGTACACCCTGCCGCCGTCGTCGCTGCTGCCCCCGGGCACTGCGCCGAAGCAGCGCAGCGCCGCCAATGACAAGGTGCTCGAGGCTCTGACCAGAGTGTTCGACCAGTTCGAGATCGATGCTCAGGTCACCGGATTCACCCGCGGCCCGACGGTGACCCGGTACGAGGTCGAGGTCGGTCATGCGGTCAAGGTCGAGCGGGTCACCGCCCTGAGCAAGAACATCGCCTATGCGGTGGCCAGCGCGGACGTCCGCATCCTGTCCCCGATCCCGGGCAAGTCCGCGATTGGGATCGAGATTCCCAACACCGATCGGGAGACCGTGTCGCTGGGGGACGTGCTGCGCAGCCAGACCGCCCGGCGCAGTGAGCATCCGATGGTGATGGGCGTCGGGAAGGACGTCGAGGGCGGTTACGTGATCGCCAACCTGGCCAAGATGCCGCACCTGCTGGTGGCCGGCGCGACCGGGGCCGGCAAGTCCAGCTTCATCAACTCCATGATCACCTCGATTCTGATGCGGGCCACCCCGGACGAGGTCCGGATGGTGCTGGTCGATCCCAAGCGGGTCGAGCTGACCGCTTACGAGGGCATCCCGCATCTGATCACGCCGATCATCACCAATCCGAAGAAGGCGGCCGAGGCGCTGGCCTGGGTGGTCAAGGAGATGGACGCCCGTTACGACGACCTCGCGGCCTTCGGTTTCAAGCACATCGACGACTTCAACCGGGCCGTGGCGGCCAAGGGAATCAAACTCCCCGAAGGCAGCCAGCGGGTCCTGCAGGCCTACCCCTACCTGCTGGTGATCGTGGACGAGCTGGCCGACCTGATGATGGTGGCGCCCCGCGACGTCGAGGATGCGATCGTCCGGATTACCCAGCTGGCCCGGGCGGCCGGGATCCACCTGGTGCTGGCCACGCAGCGGCCCTCCGTCGACGTGGTGACCGGCCTGATCAAGGCCAACGTCCCATCCCGGATGGCGTTCGCCACCTCGTCGATCACCGATTCCCGGGTGGTGCTGGACCAGCCTGGTGCCGAGAAGCTGATCGGCCAGGGCGACGGGCTGTTCCTCCCGATGGGCTCGTCCAAGCCGCTGCGTGTGCAGGGCGCCTGGGTCACTGAGTCCGAGGTCAGCAAAGTGGTCACTCACGTCACCGAGCAACTGCGGCCGGTCTACCGCGAGGACGTAGCCGCTCCGGTCACCCGCAGACAGGTCGACGACGACATCGGCGACGACCTGGAGCTGCTGGTTCAGGCGGCCGAGCTGATCGTCACCACCCAGTTCGGCTCCACCTCCATGCTGCAGCGCAAGCTGCGGGTCGGGTTCGCCAAGGCCGGCCGATTGATGGATCTGCTGGAGTCCCGGGCCGTCGTTGGTCCCAGTGAGGGGAGTAAGGCCCGAGAGGTCCTGGTGAAGCCGGACGAGCTTCCTGCCATGCTGGCCATGCTTCGGGGACAAGATCCCCCCGATGACGATGCTGGCAAGGTGGAAGATCTCTGGGAACCAGGTATGAACGATGACGAACGATAGTGAAGTAGATACAGAAAGCCCGTCCTCCGGCTTCGGCACTGAGCTACCGGAACTCGACCTGCTGGTCTGGGACGCTCCGAACATCGACATGACCCTGTCGAACGTGATCGGCGGGCGTCCCACCGCAACGTCCCGTCCCCGCTTCGATGCGGTGGCACGCTGGCTGCTGGCTGCGGCTGGCGAGCGGGACGTCGAGGGGTGCGTGTTCGCGAACGTGCCGCCCGGCGGAGCGGCCACCATGCGCGGCTGGGTGGAGGCGATCCGGTCCTTCGGTTACGCCGTCTTCGCCCGGCCGAAACTGGCCCAGACCGACGACGTCGACGCCGACATGCTGGCCCACATCGCCGAGCGGGCCAAGACGCACAGCCTGCGGCATCTGGTGGTGGCCAGCGGCGATGGCCGGAACTTCCTGGAGCCGCTGGAGGATCTGGCCCGGGCCGGGGTTGAGGTGACGGTGCTGTCGTTCCAGGAGGTGGCCGGCTACGCCCAGGACTCCGGCCTGCTCCGGTTCGTCGACCTGGAGGACGTGCCCGGCGCCTTCACCACGCCGCTGCCCCGGGTCCGGCTGGACAACCTGCCGGACGGCGGCGCCTGGCTGCCCCCGACCCGGGCGATGCGTCAGCTGCTGACCGAAC
>CALMAR010000472.1:0-313 GCA_937859855.1 uncultured Kineosporia sp. | reverse complement strand
CGGGCGGCGAACGCCGCCGCGTGGCGCTGTGCCGTCTGCTGCTGACCGAACCCGTCCGCGCCTACCCGGCGTCACGGTTCTGCTGTGGGACCGGGCCGGTGCCCGGCCCGCCTCACTGCCCCACCCGGCCGTCGATGCACTCCCGCAGCAGGTCGGCGTGCCCGCAGTGCCGGGCGTACTCCTCGATCCGGTGCACGAGCAGTTCGCGTACGGCGATGCCGTCCTTGCCCAGGCGTTCACCCAGATCCGGATGCTCGGCCAGCGCCGCGGCGGTGGCCCCCTGCTCGCGAACCAGGTCGGCCTGGGCAAGGAC
>CALMAR010000471.1 GCA_937859855.1 uncultured Kineosporia sp. | reverse complement strand
GTGGGGCAGGCGCTCGTGGTTCAGGTGGGGCGGCGGGCGGGCGCGGCGCTGATCGCCACCGACGCCGGTGGCACGGCGGCTCTGACCGGTGACGGTGCCGTCCTGGTGCCCCCCGGCCAGCCGGGCGCACTGGCCGATGCGATCGCTGCCCTGCTCGAAGACCCGGCGGCGCGAGCCGGCCTGCGGCGGCGGGCGAGGCGCCGGGGAGAATCGTTGCCGGTGCCCGCCGACGCGCTGGCCCAGGTCACCGGGATCTACGGCCAGTTCACCCGTCCGGAGTAATCCGCCGGTGTCGTGGTCTGGATCTGGCGACATTCACCGAGGATCGCGCCTGTGCCTGCCCATGCTGCCGGGCCGGGACTGATAGCCTCGAAGTCCGTGGCGCAGTGGATGACAGAGCAGGCTAAGCAGATCTTCGTCACGGGAGGCGTTGCCTCCTCTCTCGGCAAGGGGCTCACCGCATCGAGCCTTGGTCACCTTCTCCGGGCCCGCGGGCTCACGGTGGTGATGCAGAAGCTCGATCCCTACCTGAACGTCGATCCCGGCACGATGAATCCGTTCCAGCACGGCGAGGTCTTCGTCACCGAGGACGGCGCCGAGACCGACCTGGACATCGGGCACTACGAGCGCTTCCTGGATGTCGAACTCGACCGGTCGGCCAACGTCACCACCGGCCAGGTCTACCAATCGGTGATCGCCAAGGAGCGGCGGGGCGAGTATCTGGGTGACACCGTGCAGGTGATTCCCCACATCACTGACGAGATCAAGGCCCGGATGCGGGCTCAGGCGCAGCCGGGCGGATCGGCTGGGCCGCCGGACGTGATCATCACCGAGATAGGCGGAACCGTCGGCGATATCGAGTCGCTGCCCTTCCTGGAGGCCGCCCGTCAGGTCCGCCGCGAAGTCGGCCGGGACAATGTGTTCTTCGTCCACGTCTCGCTGGTCCCTTACCTGGCGCCGAGCGGGGAGCTGAAAACCAAGCCGACCCAGCACTCGGTGGCCGCGCTGCGCAACATCGGCATCCAGCCCGATGCCATCGTCTGCCGGTCCGACCGGCCCATCCCGGAGAACATGAAGCGCAAGATCGCTCTCACCTGCGACGTCGACACTGAAGCGGTCTGCAACGCGGTCGACTCACCGTCCATCTACGACATCCCCAAGGTGCTGCACGCGGAGGGGCTGGACGCCTTCGTGGTACGGCGGCTGGGCCTGTCATTCCGGGACGTCGACTGGGAGGGCTGGAACGATCTGCTGCGCCGGGTGCATCACCCGGTCCACACGGTCAGGGTCGGCCTGGTCGGCAAGTACATCGACCTGCCCGATGCCTATCTCTCGGTGACCGAGGCGCTGCGGGCCGGTGGGTTCGCCGCCGACGCCCGGGTGGACATTCGCTGGGTGGTGTCGGACCTGTGCCAGACGGCTGAGGGGGCCCGGCGGGAGCTGAGTGATCTGGACGCCATCTGCGTGCCGGGCGGCTTCGGTGTCCGGGGCATCGAGGGCAAGCTCGGCGCGCTGAAATGGGCCCGGGAGCATGGGGTCCCAGCGCTCGGGCTGTGCCTCGGCCTGCAGTGCATGGTGATTGAGTACGCCCGGACGATGGCCGGGCTGGCCGGGGCCAGCAGCACCGAGTTCGACCCGGCCACCGAGTACCCGGTGATCGCCACCATGGCCGAGCAGCAGCACATCGTGGCTGGTGAAGGTGACCTGGGCGGCACCATGCGGCTGGGTTCCTATCCCGCGCTGCTGGCCGAGGGCAGCGTGGTGCGTGAGCTGTATGGGGCGCAGCGGGTGTCCGAACGCCACCGGCACCGCTACGAGGTCAACAACCTGTACCTGCCCCAGCTGGAGCAGGCCGGCCTGTCGTTCTCGGGCATGTCGCCGGACCGGTCGCTGGTGGAGTACGTCGAACTGCCCCGCGAGGTGCACCCGTTCTACGTTGGCACCCAGGCGCATCCGGAGTTCCGGTCCCGGCCGAACCGGGCTCATCCGTTGTTCGCCGGGCTGATCGAGGCAGCGGTGAACCGGCAGCGCGAGGAACGGCTGCTCGAGGTGGAGGTCAGTGCGGTGAGCCCGGCATGACGGACGAGACGATCGCAGACGCGCTGAATCCGCGCCCGGTGACCCGCTCGGCGGTGGCCTATCACGGCCTGGTCTGGGATGTGATTTCCGAGGATGCCGACCTCGGTGCGGCTGGCTCGGTGACCCGCGAGTTCATCCATCACCCGGGGGCGGTCACCATCCTGGCGCTGGATGATCAGGAGCGGGTTCTGTTGATCCGGCAGTACCGTCATCCGGTCCGGATGGACCTGTGGGAGTTGCCCGCTGGCCTGCTCGACGTTACCGCTGAGCCGCCTGTGACTGCCGCCCAGCGGGAGCTGGGGGAGGAAACCGACGTCCGGGCCGGGCGCTGGGATCTGCTGGTTGAGTGGCTGAATTCGCCGGGCAGCAGCGACGAGGCCAACCGGGTGTTCCTGGCCCGCGACATCGGTTCGGTGCCGGAGCCCGACCGGCACACCCGGACCGGCGAGGAGGCGGACATGCTGGTGCGCTGGATCCCGCTGGATGAGGCGCGGGACGGCGTGCTGGCCGGGCGGATCACCAATCCCGGCTCGGTGGTGGGCATTCTGGCTGCCGCCGCAGCGCGGGACCAGGGCTGGGCCACCCTCCGCCCGGCCGATTCACCGTGGCCCGCTCACTACGCCCAGCGCTGATGCCTGGCCGAGCTGGCGATCACCGAGTGGAACCAGCCGGATCAGGTGCTGGCGGCGCGGTCGTGGATGGCAGCGGCGATCCGCTCAGGATGCGTCTCCGGCAGCCAATGGCCGCCGTCCAGTTCGACGAAGCTGTAGTCGGCCAGCACGTAGCGCTGAGTGAGCTGAGCCGCGGCTCGGCCGAGGAACTCGTCGTGCTGTCCCCACACGTACGTGGCCGGCACCCGGGTGCGGTGAGCGGGGGTGCGCAGGGTGTAAGGCATCCCGCGATACCAGTTCAGGGCGCAGCGCAGCGCCTCCGGCTGCGCCAGCAGGTCGGCGCTGTGCTGCGCGCTCTGGGCTGAAAGCCCGCTCTTTTCGAGGGTTTTGGCCAGATCGCTGCGCTCGATGGCCAGCTCGGGCAGCCGGGGCAGCTGGAACGCCAGCATGTACCAGGAGCGCAGCAGCTGCGTACTGGTCACCCACGAGCGGGCCATCGCCCGGGGATGCGGGGTGGAGATGGTGGTCACTGAGCGCACCCGGCCCGGATGGTTGCTGGCCAGAATCCAGGCCACTGCGCCGCCCCAGTCGTGACCGGCGATATGGGCCGAATCCAGTTCAGCCGCGTCGAGCAGAGCGATGATGTCGGCGCTGAGCTCGGTCATCGAGTAGGCGCTGCGCCGGGTCACCCTGGCCCCGGGTGAATAGCCGCGCTGATCGGGAGCCAGGGTTCGCAGACCCTGGGCGTGCAGGAGCGGCTCCACCCGGTGCCAGCAGCTGGCATCCTGCGGAAAGCCATGCAGCAGCACAACGGTCTGGGCCGCATCCGCCGGCCCGCCGTCCCGGACGTCGAAAGTCAGGCCCTCGCGCTGGAACCGGTCCATACCCGAACCCTACGGCGGCCCGATCAGCTGAGGAAGCCAGCCCAGCAGAGCGTCGGCCTGAGCCTGCTGGAAGGCGCGGACGGTGGGCAGGCCGACCGGCGGGGGAAGGCGGGCACTGTCCAGGAAGTAGCCCAGGCACGCGGTCAGGACCGGAACCGTGGTCGCGACCGGGACGCCGTAGTCCGCGCAGATCCGGTACAGCAGGCGGGTGACGTCGTGACCGCCGTACAGCAGGACGTTGATCAGTAGCAGGACCGGGTCCACCCAGGGGGCACCACGGGAGGCGTACGGCCAGTCGACCACCACCGCCCCGCCGTCCGTGATCAACAGGTTGTCGGCCCGGATATCCTGATGCACCAGGCTGTTTCCTTCGATCAAGGCCAGCGCGAGGGCGTCGCCGTCGCGAAGCCGGTCCAGCTGTTGCTCCGCCCAGGGCGCGCGCTGCCCCAGCTGCGGATCCGGGTCATCGATCAGTCGTTGCCAGCGCCCGAAGATGCCGGCGAAGGCGGCTGCGGCGTCCGGTAATCCAGGTGGGGGTGGCATCGTACGGGCGATCTCGGCCAGTGCGCCGAAGACCAGGTCGAGTTCGTCGCGACGCCATGGTGTTTCGGGATGCCGGCCGTCGATGTCGGCCAGTACCAGCGCCACCCAGGTTCCATCGTCGTATGAGCCGACGAAGCCAGGGACCGGCCCGGGCGGCAGCGATCGGCTGACCGCGATCTCCATCCGGTGCATCCCCGGCGTTTCCGGATTCTGCTGCGGGCTGGCCGCTTTCACAAAGGCCCGGGCGCCGGAGGCGGTGAGCACCCGGTCAGCGGTGCCGGGGGAGAAGCCTCCCTGCTGGGAGATGGCGGAGACGACGGGTGAGCCGAGAATCTGCTCGATGGCGGCCCGCACGGGCAGTGGCAGATCGGCCCAGCCGATCCGGACCCCAGACGCCGAGATCATGCTTCCAGCGTGGCCCAGGTTGGGCCGGCTGGGCCAGCGAATTAGGCCCGGCGGCAGTCACGATCAGAGCCGCTGGTACATCACGTGCAGGCCGACCAATCCGAAGTCTCTGTGCTGGAACGCTTCCGGCACGGTTCCGATGATCTCGAAGCCCAGTTCCCGCCAGAGCCGGACGGCAGCGGTGTTGGTCTCGACCACGGCGTTGAACTGCATGCTCCGGTAACCGGCCTGCCGGGCCCAGTTCAGCGCGTAGTGCCCCAGCGCCCGTCCAGTGCCGGTCCGCCGGTATGCGGGGTTGACCATGAAGCTGGCGGTCGACACGTGCGCTCCCCGGCCGGGCCGGTTCGGCCCCATCTTGGCGGTGCCGAGCAGGCGCCCGGGCCGATCGCCGTGCACCGCGACGACGCAGTGACCGGGCGAGGTTTCCATCCACAGGTGCCGGGCCTGGTCGCTGCTCAGGTCGTCGCTGTAGGCGTAGCTGTCGCCTGCGGCCACCACCGCGGCGAAGATCGGGAAGATCCCCGGCCAGTCCTCAGCGGTGGCTTTCCTGATCAGCATCAAGGGATGCTACTTCGGCATCCAGGGTAGCCAGGGTGCGCCGGGTCGGCGCACCGCTCAGGTAGAAGGCCAGACCGATCAGCATGAAGATCAGCACTGGCACCAGCTGGGTGAGCAGATAGGTCCAGCGTTCGGACCGGGCCCAGCCGTCGGGCGCATAGCCGGAACCGAACCAGGAGATCCCCGCGCCGGGCGCCATGATCTCGGCCACGGTGACGCCCAGCAGCACCATCAGCATGGTGGTCAGCGCGCGGTAGGCGGGCATCCGGAACGGCCGGGGGGTGTCTGGATGGGTGGCCCGCAACCGCCACAACGCTGGAAAGATCAGCAGATAGCTGACCAGCGTGGTGCTGATCGTCACCCCGAGCACCGCGCCGAAGAACTTGGCCGCGTCGCCCTGGGTGATCTGGTGGGCCAGCACCAGCACGATGGTCGACACCACCCCGGACAAGAAGTTGACCCGGACCGGGGTCCCATATTTTCGCTGATCACACCCAGCGCCCGGGGCGCCGCGCCGTCGTAGCCCGACACGGCCAGCGCCCGGTCCGAGCCCATGATCCAGGTCACCCCGGAGGTGAGCAGGCAGACGATGAAGAGGATCGCCGACAGATCACCCAGTATCAGCCCGGCTCCGGTCAGGGTTGGTGTGCCGTCGCCGGCCACGCTGCCGCCGTACACGGTGAAGACCCGCTGGATCGCGTCCACGAATCCGCCGAAGCTGGTCACCTGGTCGGCCGGCAGCACCAGCAGGATGCCCAGCACCGGGATGGCGTACAGCAGGAACGCTCCGATGCTGCTGCGGGCGATCGCGAACGGGACGTCCTTCTGCGGGTCGGTCATCTCTTCGCCAGCGCTGCTGGGCAGTTCGAAGCCGACGTAGTTGAACAGCAGCACCGCGACCAGGCCCGCGAATCCGGCTGAGGTGGGTACGAAGTCGCCGCCGGACAGGCCGTGCACGCCGTGCTTGGCCGCGAAGAAGATCACCGAGATGCTGAAGAAGCCCAGTAGCAGGAACCGGGCGAAGGCCCCGGCCGTGGGTAGCCACTTGCCCGCCCGGAACGACAGCACGGCGGACAGCACGCTGAGCCAGATGAAGGCCAGAGTGACGATGAAGAACACTGGCGTGGGCAGGGTGTTGCCGTGATTGAAGAACACTTCGATCGCCGTCACCGCCGAGATCGCCAGCGTGCCGCCGAGCCAGACCGGGTTGGTGATCCAATACAGGACGTTGTTGATCGCTCCGGCCAGGTGCCCGAACGCCAGCCGGGTCCACAGGTAGGGGCCGCCTTCCTGCGGGAACGCCGATCCGAGCTCGGCGAACAGCAGCGCCTGAGGGACGAAGAAGACCACCGCGAAGATCATCATCCAGGTGAAGGCCTCGCCGCCGGACGAGGCCACCGACGCGATGGTGTCAACCCCGACGATGGTGCAGATCAGGAAGAACAGGATGTCGAAGCGGCCGAAATGCCGTTGCAGCTTAGCGGTTTCGTCACGGGCAGCAGCGGTCGATTACGGACATCCAGCCTCCTCAGATGGGCTCGTGAGCCGAGGCTAAAGGCCAGACTTTTCGGGAATGTCACATGACTGCGGGAAACGCCCCGCGGAACAGCATGGCCGGTAAAGCGTCAATCAGGTGTGACGGACGGCGCCCGCCAGGTCTTGGGCACCGGTAACCCGGCCCCGCGCAGCTCGAGGGCGGCCAGCCGCCGGACGGCGACCGGGTCGTCCAGCCGCCCCGCCTCGACCGGGTCCAGGCCGGGCACCGCCGCCGTGATCTTCGGCAGCGGTCGTCCGGCCAGTGCGCGCAGGGCCAGCAGCCGCTCACCGCCCGGCGTTCCAGCCAGGCTCGCCGTCGTTCCCGCTCGCCGGATGAACCTGAGCCGGAGCAGCAACCAGGGCACTCCGATCATCAGTGCGGGCGGGATCGCCACCGCCAGCGAGAGCACGATCGCCAGCGTGCTCACCTTGTCGTTCAGGCCCTGGCCGGCCTCAGCGAGCTGATGCGCCGCCGATCCGGCCGCACTGAGCGGCGCCTTGAGCTGATTTCCGATCAGCGGCACGCCGTCCACCTTCGATCCGGCCGAGCCGAGGTTGCTGGAGAGCCCATCGGCGCCGTTCTGCACCCGGGTGCCCACCTCGGCCACCGCCGTCAGTGCCTTGAACACCACCCGGCCGACGAGATAGCAGATCACCAGCCAGCTGATCACCGCGAAGTCGGCCACCGCCTGCAGCAGGGCTCGTCCCGGATTTCTCGCGTACAACCGCCATCCTGCCGTCATGAACATGATCCCAGCACAGGCCGTCCCGGATGGCAGGTCGGCGCAGCTGTGTGCCGGTGCGCTGTCCTAAGCTCAGCCGTATCGCGGCCGGTTGCCGGCCGGATCGTGAGGAGGACGTGCGGTGAAGGTCGGCGTTCCGCGTGAGGTCAAGAACAACGAGTTCCGGGTGGCGATCACTCCGGCCGGGGTGCATGAGCTGGTGCGCACTGGCCACGAGGTTGTGATCGAGCATGACGCCGGGGCCGGTTCGTCCATCCCGGACGAGGACTACATCGCGGCCGGGGCGAAGATCCTGCCCGAGCCGGACGACGTCTGGGCGGCCGGCGATCTGATCCTCAAGGTGAAGGAGCCGATCGAGCCGGAATACCACCGGATGCGCCCCGGGCAGACCCTCTTCACCTACTTGCACCTGGCTGCGGATCGGGCGCTCACCGAAGAACTGATCAAGCGGAACGTCACTGCGATCGCCTACGAGACGGTGGAACTGCCGGATCGTTCGCTGCCGCTGCTGGCGCCGATGAGCGAAGTGGCCGGACGGCTGGCCCCACAGGTCGGTGCCCACACGCTGATGCGGGCGCAGGGCGGGCGAGGCGTGCTGATGGGCGGCGTCTCCGGGGTGTGGGCGGCCAAAGTGGTGATCATCGGGGCCGGTGTGGCCGGGACCAACGCGGCCGCGATCGCCCTGGGCATGCAGGCCGAGGTGATCCTGCTGGACCGCAACATCGAGCGGCTCCGGCTGATGGACCAGATCTACCAGGGGCACGTCCAGACGGTGGCTTCCAATGCCTTCGAGATCGAGCGGGCCGTCGCCGACGCCGACCTGATCATCGGCGCCGTGCTGGTGCCGGGGGCCAAGGCACCCAAGCTGATCACCAACGAGCAGGTGAGCCGGATGAAGAAGGGCAGCGTTCTGGTCGACATCGCGATCGATCAGGGCGGCTGCTTCGAGGACTCCCGGCCCACCACGCACGCCGACCCCACATATCCGGTGCATGACTCGGTGTTCTACTGCGTGGCCAACATGCCCGGCGCGGTCCCGCACACCAGCACCTATGCGCTGACCAACGTGACCCTGCCGTACATGCTCGAACTGGCCAGCCGGGGCTGGCTTGATGCCCTGCGCGCGGATCCGGCCCTGGCCAAGGGCCTGAATACCTACAACGGCGCGGTCATCAATGAGCCGGTCGCGCAGGCCCATGACCTGCCGGCTACCCCGCTGGCGGACGTGCTGGCCTAGCTGCTGGCGTGAGCGGCTCGCCCACCATGACCGCAATTGGCGCCGCCGTGGCCGGCTACCTGGACCACCTGGCGGTCGAGCGCGGCCTGTCGGCCAACACCCTGCAGGCCTACCGCCGGGATCTGGGCCGCTACCGCGGTTATGTCGAGACGCAGGGAATCGATGACCCGGCCCATGTCCGTGAGCGGGAGGTGACCGGGTTCCTGGCCTCGATCCGTACCGGGGACGACGGGCTGGCGCCGTTGAGCGCGAGTTCCGCGGCCCGGGCGGTGGTGGCCGTCCGGGGCTTCCACCGGTTCCTGTTGCTGGAGGGCACCACCGCGCTGGACCCCGCCGATCAGGTGCAGCCCCCGGCTGCCCCGCGGCGGTTGCCGAAGGCGCTGAGCGTGCCGGATGTGGAACGAGTGCTGGGTGCCGCCGGGCCATCAGACACTCCGGCCGGGCTGCGGAATCGGGCGCTGCTGGAGTTGCTCTACGGCAGTGGCGCCCGGATCAGCGAGGCGGCCGGGCTGGTGGTGGACGATCTGGACCTGCGCGACGGCCTGGTCCGGCTGCGGGGCAAGGGCTCCAAGGAACGGATCGTGCCGGTGGGCCGGTACGCGGTGGCGGCGGTGAACGCGTACCTGGTCCGGGCCCGGCCGATGCTGGCCGCGCGGGGGCAGGGCAGTCCGGTGCTGTTCCTGAACGCCCGGGGCGGCTCGCTGTCCCGGCAGAGCGCTTGGGCGGTGCTGGCGGCCGCGGCCCAGCGGGCCGGACTGGCGACCAGGGTGTCGCCGCACACCCTGCGGCATTCGTTCGCCACTCACCTGCTGGAGGGCGGCGCCGACGTCCGGGTGGTTCAGGAACTGCTCGGTCACGCGTCCGTGAGCACCACTCAGATCTATACCCGGGTTACGGCCGACACTCTGCGCGAGGTCTACGCCGCCGCGCATCCTCGCGCTCTGCATGCCTGACGCCGCGATCATCTGTCGCGGCACTGCTCTGGACCGCCGGTCAGGACACGCAAAGTGCCGGGCCGCAGCGGCCGACTTGGCAGTTGGCTTGAGTGTGGTGCGACGCGCCGACTAACCTCGCAGGGTCCGGCCCGCTATCGCGCGAAGATGGAAGCTGGTCTCAGGTCTGCCCTGATCCTGACCAGAGGGCACCTGTCCTGGGAAGCAGGCCCGGCACACGGGCCGGGCGACGGCCAGCGAGGAGACGGCGTGACCAACAACACCGACACCGCGGTGGACCTCACCATCGACACCACGATCGAGACGCCCGAACGCGACGAGCCCGCGCTGCTGGAGCTTTCCGGTGAGGGTCCCACCGGTCGTCCGATGCCGTCATTCCCCGAACCCGCCAAGCTGGCCACTCACGGCCCGGCCCGGATTATCGCGATGTGCAACCAGAAGGGCGGAGTGGGCAAGACCACCTCGACGATCAACCTTGGGGCGGCCCTGGCGGAGTACGGGCGCCGGGTGCTGCTGGTCGACTTCGACCCGCAGGGAGCGCTCTCGGTCGGGCTGGGCGTCAACCCCCACGAACTGGATCGCACCGTCTACAACGTGCTGATGGACCGGGGAGCAGTGCTGGCCGACGTCGTCTGTCACACCGGCGTCCCGAATCTCGATCTGCTGCCGGCCAACATCGATCTTTCCGCCGCCGAGGTGCAGCTGGTCGGTGAGGTGGCGCGGGAGATGGTGCTGTCCCGGGCGCTGCGGCCGGTGCTGGATCACTACGACGTGATCCTGATCGATTGCCAGCCCTCGCTCGGGCTGCTCACGGTGAACGCGCTGACCGCCGCGCACGGCGTGATCATTCCGCTTGAGTGCGAGTTCTTCGCCCTGCGCGGGGTGGCCCTCCTGGTCGAGACGATCGAGAAGGTGAAGGATCGGCTCAACCCAGGGCTGGAGGTCGACGGCATCCTGGCCACCATGTACGACCCCCGCACGTTGCACAGCCGCGAGGTGGTCTCCCGGGTCGTTGAGGCTTTCGGAGACCGGGTCTTCCACACGGTGATCGGCCGGACGGTGAAGTTCCCGGACGCCTCGGTGGCCGCCGAGCCGATCACCACCTATGCCGCCTCGCACGCCGGTGCCTACGCCTACCGGCTGCTCGCGCGTGAGCTGATCGCCCGGGGCGACGCTGCCTGAGACCGATGCCCCGGCCCTCACCGAGCCGCCCGCCCCGCCGCTGACCGAGCCGCTGACCGAGCCGCTGACCGGTGAGGTCACGCCGGGTGGTGTACTGCCCGGTCGCGGTTCCGGCGGTTTCCAGGTTCACCTGAACAATTTCGATGGACCCTTCGACCTGCTGCTCGGTCTGATCGCCAAGCACAAACTGGACGTCACCGAGGTCGCGATCGCCCAGGTCACTGACGACTTCGTGGCCCATATCCGGTCGCTGGGGGCGGATTGGGATCTCAGCGAGGTGAGCGAGTTCCTGCTGGTGGCCGCCACCCTGCTGGATCTGAAGGCGGCCCGGCTGCTGCCGGCCGCCGAGGTGGAGGACGACGAGGATCTCGCCCTGCTCGAAGCCCGCGACCTGCTCTTCGCCCGGTTGCTGCAGTACCGGGCGTTCAAGGACGTCGCTGCCACCTTCGCCCAGCGGATCCGGGACGAGGCCGGGCGGATGCCGCGCGCGGTCCCGCTGGAACCGCAGTTCGCCCGGGCGCTGCCCGACCTGGTGCTCGGAATGACCCCGGAACAGTTCGCCCAGCTGGCGGCCAAGGCCATGCTGCCCAAGCCGTCCCCGACGCTGACCCTGGACCACCTGCACACCCCGCTGGTGAGCGTCCGGGAGCAGGCCGCGCTGATCGTGGACCGGATGCGCCGGACCGGATCGGCCAGCTTCCGCGCACTGATCGCGGACGCCGACGGGCCGACCACGGTAGTGGCCCGGTTCCTGGCCCTGCTGGAACTGTTCCGGGAAGGAGCGGTGGCCTTCGATCAAGTGGTCGCCCTGGGGGAGCTGACCGTCCGCTGGACCGGTACCGGGGACGGCGAGATCGACGTGGACGACGAGTTCGACGGCAGCGCTGAACCTGAGCCTCGCCCCGAGCAGGCATGATGGCAGGGTGAACGTGACCGTCTCACCGCCCACCGACATCCAGGTCCAGATCGTCCCCCCACCTGATCTGGCCGATCAAAGTGATCAGGCCGATCAGGCCGAGCTGTCTGTCAGCCACACACCGCAGCCCGAGCCGGACGAGTTCGTCCTCGACCTCGACCTCCTGCCCGGAGGAGCCCGGGCGGCCCTCGAAGCGGTCCTGATGGTGACCGAACAGCCCGTGGACGAGCTGATACTGGCCTCGGCGCTGAGGGTCAGCCCGGACCGGATCGCCGAACTGATCACCGAGCTGGTGCTGGACTACGACAGCGCGCAGCGCGGGTTCGAGCTGCGCCGGGTGGCGGGGGGCTGGCGGATCTACAGCCGGGCCGCGCATGCGCCGGTGGTCGAGCGGTTCGTCCTGGACGGCCAGTCCGCCCGGCTGAGCCAGCCTGCGCTGGAGACCCTGTCGATCGTGGCCTACCGGCAGCCGGTCAGCCGGGCCCGGGTCGGCGCGATCCGTGGCGTCAACGTCGATGCGGTGATGCGCACGCTGACCTCCCGCGGCTTGGTCGAAGAGGCTGGCCATGATCCAGAGACCGGTGCTGTGCTCTACCGGACGACGAGGGCGTTCCTGCACAAGCTGGGTCTGACCAGCCTGGATGAGCTGCCCGCGCTGGCCCCCTACCTGCCGGAGATGGATGCGCTGGATGACCTGGCGGGGTACGAATGAGTGGCCCGGATCGCAATCGCCCGGCCCGGCCCGCGCCGGACCGGCAGGTGCTCGCGCGCGGTCGACCAGTTCACCGAGGCGATCGCGAGGCCTGAGCCGCCGCGCCCCGGGTCGTCCTGAGACAGGGCGTCCGCGAACCGGTTCAGCGCGGCCCGCGCCGTCATGCCCTGCACGCCCGTGCGGTTGAGCAGGTTGGT
>CALMAR010000470.1 GCA_937859855.1 uncultured Kineosporia sp. | reverse complement strand
TGCAGCAGCAGCGAGCCGCACCCGAAGGTCTCGTCGTCCGGGTGCGCGACCACGACCAGCAGGCGGGGCGGTGCGACGGTCTCGGTGGTCACGGCGTCCTCCTCAGATACTGCCCTGTGCAGTAACAAGGAGGATTAGACACTGCCCTGGGCACTATGTCAAGGTTGCGGGATGCCGCGAGAGCGCACGACCACCTCCTACGCGATCCTGGGTCTTCTGAGCCTCCGGAACTGGACGACGTACGAGCTCGCCCAGCAGGTCCGGCGCAGCCTGAACTGGTTCTGGCCGCGCGCCGAACGCAAGCTCTACGACGAGCCCAAGCACCTGGTGCAGGACGGCCTGGCCACGGCCACCCATGAACTCACCGGTCGGCGCGGCCGGACCGTGTATCAGGTGACGGAGGCCGGGCGCGAGGCCCTGCGCGAGTGGCTCGACCAGCCGGCGGCCCCACGCACCAGCGAGTTCGAAGGCATGGTGAAAGTCTTCTTCGCCGACGCCGGCAGCAAGCAGCAGCTTCTCGCGACGTTGGACCGGATCGAGCAGGAGGCCGAGCAGCGGATCGCGACCCTCGCTGAGTTTGCCGTCAGCGACATGCCCTTCCCGCGTCGCGTGCACCTGCGAGCACTGACCCTGACACTGCAGTACGAGCAGGAGCGGGCGGTACGCCGCTGGGCCGGCTGGGCCCGCCGGCAGGTCGGCCAGTGGACGGCAGCCGACGACCCCGGATCGTGGGACGCGCACGCCGTTCTGCAGGAGCTGGCCGCGCAGGAGGCACCGGCTGAGTGATGCTCCGCACGGGTCGTCGCGGCCCTGCACTGCCGGCTCGAGCACGGCATCATGGCCGACCCGGTCGAACACCCCGGGCGATGGCCGCACGGACAACTGCGCTGACAAGCGCCCGCCGAACAGAAGGAGGTTGCGCAGGCATGTATCCGGCTGATGACGTCAACAACGCTGGTGACCGCCCCGGCTCGAACCTGGGCAGCGATCCAGGCGACGACCATGCCCACGACGCGTCAGCCGAGCGCGCCGCGGTGCGGCGGCTGGAGCTCGTCCGGGCGGAGACCCGCGCGGAGATCGGCCTACTTCATGATCGTGTGAACACTCTGGTGGCCTCCGAAGCGTTCTTGACCGTGGGCTACGCCGTGACCATGAGCAACGGTGCGCCCTGGGGAAGGTCCTTCGCCATGATCGTCGCGCCGGTGCTGGCTGTGCTGGGGCTGCTCCTGGCAGTGTTCGCCGGGCTCGGCGTCGCAGCGACAGCACGGTTCGTTCTTGAGTGGACGCGGGGGCAGGAACAACTGCTCGATGAGCACCCGGAGCTGGCCGACACCTTTCTCGGATGGGCAGCCGGCGGGGGCAGCCGGCGGCGCGCCTACGGCGATCAGTGGCGAAGCCTGCTCTTCTTCCGGGCGGTTCCGCTGCTCTTCAGCCTGGTGTGGGCGGCATTGACGGTGGTGGCCCTGGTCATCGAGCGCTGAGCACACCAGCGGCTCGCGCCCGGCAACGACGATTCCGCCCGGTGGGAGCCGTGATCAGCACCAGGACAGGCTTCGCTCGGTCATCGACGTGGGAATCCCCCGGCTCGTCGTGGCGCGCCGGAGGCAGGTCAGGGCAGGAAGCGGTAGCCCATGCCGGGTTCGGTCAGGAGGTGGCGCGGGCGGGTCGGGTCGGTCTCGAGCTTCTTGCGCAACTGGGCCATGTACTGGCGCACATACTGGGTTTCGCTGGAATAGGTCGGACCCCATACCTTCTCCAGCAACTGCCGCTGCCCGACCAGTTTGCCCGGTTCCCGGACCACGGCTTCGAGCAATTGCCATTCGGTGCGGGTGAGGTGCACCGGAGGGGCTTGCGGGTCCTTCGAGTTCACGACGCGGGTGACGAGATCGATGCTGTAGCGCCCGATGGCTACCGGTGACGGGGGCTCGACGTCGTTCCGGCGGCGAGTCACGACGCGCACGCGGGCCAGCAGTTCCTCCATGCTGAACGGTTTGGTCACATAGTCGTCCGCTCCCGCATCCAGGGCGTCGACCTTCTCGCGGCTGTTTATCCGCCCGGAGAGAACGATGACCGGAACCTTCGTCCACGTTCTCAGTGCTCGGATCACGTCGACGCCGTCCATGTCAGGCAGGCCCAGATCGAGGATGATCAGATCCGGATGCTCATGCTCCGCGGCCCGCAGTGCGGTCGCGCCCGTGTCTGCCGTCACGGCGGTGTACTGGTGCGCGAGCAAGTGAATTCGCAGAACTCGCAGGATCTGAGGCTCGTCGTCGACCACCAGCACCCTAATCATCCTCGTGGCCCTCCGGTCCAGTGATCGACACCATCGAGCAGGTCAGAGCTCGGGGCTCCAGCCATGTCCGACGGGGCCCGGGGCAGACGCAGGGTCATCGTCAAGCCGCCTCCGGGGGTGTTCTCCGGCGTCAGGTCGCCCCCCATCGCCTCGGCCAGCCCGCGGGACAGGGCCAGACCGAGCCCTACACCCGTGCTGTTGTCCCGGTCACCGAGGCGCTGGAACGGCAGGAAGACATTGTCCCATTCCGCTGCCGGAATTCCGGGACCGCGGTCGATCACTCTGGTCTCCACGAAGGCGCCGTGTTCGCTGACCGTGATCACCGGAGCATTCTCAGGCGGGCTGAAGCGCAAGGCATTACGCGCCACATTGACCAGGATCCGTTCCACCAGGGCCGGGTCGGCGTTGACCTCGGACACGTCGCTCCCCAGGTGCACCCTCACGTCGCGTCCCTCAGGTCCCAGGTCGTCCAGAGCGATCGCAATGGTCTCTGCCAGACTCATGGCCTGAGGTGTCATCGCCAGTGCTCCTGCCTGCAGGCGGCTCATGTCCAGCAAGTTGTCGACGAGTCGTGTCAGCGTGTCCAGCGACTCCTCGACGGTGGCCAACAGTTCCCGTCGGTCTTCCTCCGAGAAGTCCACCCCTGTCATCCGCAACCCGCCGGCGGCGGCCTTCGCAGACGCCAGTGGCGTGCGCAGGTCGTGACTGACCGCGGACAGAAGTGCCGTACGCATGCGGTCCACCTCGGCCAGAGGTGCGGCTGCAGCAACTTCCTGACTGAGCCGTTCCTGGCGAAGCGCCACGACAGCCTGAGCGGCGAAGGCCTGGACGAGCCGTCGGTCGGCCGCAGCAAGGGGATGCCCCCGCAGCACGAGAGAGATCTCGTCGTCGACGAGGACCTCGGCGTCTCCTTGTCCCGGAGTGGTGCACAGCTGATCGCCGACCCCGGCCACCGCGGTCCATGCGTCCGGGTCGTGCTGCAGGTCCGGCCCGGTCGGCGCATCCGGACGTCGTTCCAGCAGCGTGATGCCGGTGAACCCGAGAGTCTCGCGCAGGTGGTCCAGAAGTGCCGGCAGAGGTTGCGCCCCGCGCAGCACGCTGCCGGCCAGCGTGGATAGCGTCTCCGCTTCGGCGCGCGCGCCGGCAGCTTCTCGTGAGCGACGCGCTGCCCGATCGACGGTGGCGCTCACGGCGATGGCGACAGCCGGGAAGACGAGCAGGGCCGGGATGTTCTCGTGGTCGGCGATCGTGAAGCGGTGCAGCGGCGGGGTGAAGTAGAAGTTCAGCAGGAGGGATCCCAGCACCGCCGCGAAGAGTGCCGGATACAGGCCTCCGATCAGGGCCACGATGACCACGGCCGCCAGGTACAGCATGATGTCACTGGGCAGCGAGCGCTCGCTCCGAAGGTGGGTCAGCAGGAGAGTCAGGATCAGCAGCCCTCCGACTGCGGCCGCGAAGCCGGCGGCGCGGCGGTGAAGGCTCAGAGCCGTGTCGGGCAGGACCGGCCCACGGCCGCGGTTGACCTGTTCGTGGGTGACCAGGTGGACGTCGATGGGTCCGGATCCGTTGGTCGTGGTGACTCCGACGCCCCGGGAGAGGAGCTGGGAGAACCGCCCACGCCGGCTCACCCCGAGGACCAGCTCGGTGGCGTTGACGCCGCGGGCGAAATCCAGTAAGCCCTCTGCAATGTCGGCGGCCACCACTTGGTGGTAGGTGCCGCCGAGATTCTCGACCAGGGTCCGTTGTTGTGCCAGGTTGGCGTAGTTGCCGGCGACCAGGCCGTCATTTCGGGTCACGTGCACAGCCAGCAGGTCAGCGCCGCGCGCTCGGCTGCCGATCCGGGCTGCCCGGCGGATCAGCGTGACGCCCTCCGGGCCGCCGGTGATCGCCACGACGATCCGTTCGCGGGTGCCCCAGGTGGCGGAGATGTTGTGCTGCGATCGGTAGCGATCAAGCTCGTCGTCCACCTTGTCGGCCAGCCATAGGAGGGCCAGCTCTCTGAGCGCGGTGAGGTTTCCGACCCGGAAGTAGTTGCCGAGGGCGGCGTCCACCTTCTCGGGACGGTAGATGTTGCCGTGCGCCATCCGCCTGCGCAGCGCCTCCGGCGTCATGTCGATCAGTTCGATCTGCTCGGCCCTGCGAACGAACTCGTCCGGAACAGTCTCGCGCTGGGGAACACCGGTGATCTGCCGGACGATGTCGTTGATGGACTCCAGGTGCTGGATGTTCACCGTGGTGATGACTGTCGTGCCGGCGTCGAGCAGGTCCTGGATGTCCTGCCAACGTTTGGCGTTCCGGCTGCCCGGGATGTTGGTATGCGCCAGCTCGTCGACCAGCACGACCTCGGGTGCCCGCGCAAGGATGGCGTCGACGTCCATCTCCGGGAAGAGCGCACCTCGATAGTTCACCTCGGCGCGGTCGACCACCTCCAAGCCTTCACGTATCGCCTCGGTGTGCTTGCGGCCATGGGTCTCGACATACCCCACGACCACGTCGGTTCCGCGCTCCAGCCGGCGGTGACCTTCTTCCAGCATCTTGTAGGTCTTCCCGACCCCGGGCGCGGCGCCCAGATACACCCGCAACTGGCCCTGCCGCATGGCACCTCCTGTCGGTCGTCAGCGTGCTCTCAGCGACGGATCGGACCGTTGCAGTCATCCCGCCTCGTACGAGTACTGCCGGTCCAGAGCAAGGTTGAGCTGGACGACGTTCACGCCCGGCTCACCCATGAAACCGAGGGTCCGGCCGGTGGTGTATCGATCGACGAGCTTCTGGACCGCGGCCCGGTCGATTCCCCGTACTCGTGCGATGCGGGGAATCTGCAGCTGAGCGTAGGCAGAACTGATCTGGGGGTCGAGCCCGCTGCCGCTGGCCGTGACGGCATCGGCCGGCACTGCCGGGGTGGCGGGAGCATCGCCCCTGACGGGAGTGACGACTCCCTTGCCGTAGTCCTCGCCGAAGCGGGCGACTTGGACCGTGACCCCTTCGTACGTGGTGATGAACGGGGCGGCGGGAGCTTCCTGGTTCAGGCTGATCACCCGGGTGATCGGGCCGGTCAGGCCGTCGCGTCGGAACACGCCCAGCACGGCGCCCACGCCATCCGAGGTGCAGTAGGGACGGGAGCCGCTGACGCCTTCGAGGTTTCCCACCGACCTGCTGCGAGCGCAGACCTCGCTGAGCAGACTGGGACTGCTGCCGTCGCCGTCGGGGTCCTCGGCCTTCGCCGGGTCGCCGATGGTGTCGACGATGCTCTCGGGGCCCAGGTTGGACGCCGAGGTGGAGGTGGGGTCGTAGCCGTCACCCGCGGCCGAGGGGCGGGACTGGAAGTACTGGACGAGTGGCGCACCGTCCTGGTCCGTGAACGCCTGACCGAGCAGGGACGACCCGACCGTCCTGCCTCCCTCCGTGAGCAACGAGCCGTCGGCGCGGTGGTGCAACCCGGGAAGCTGCGCCACGGCGGTGATGCCCAACGGGTAGGCCAGACCGACCACCACGGTGAGAACGAGCAGGAGCCGCACGGCGGCGACGTGCTGGGCGAGCCAGGAAGGTGTGCGCATCATGAGATCCCGGGGACGAATCGAATGAGCAGGTCGATCAGCTTGATGCCGAGGAAGGGTGCGACCACCCCGCCCACGCCGTAGATCAGCAGGTTGCGGCGCAGCATGGCGGCCGCGCTGGACGGGGTGTAGCGGACGCCGCGCAGGGCCAGCGGGATCAGCGCGACGATGATCAACGCGTTGAAGATCACCGCAGACAGGATCGCCGAGGCCGGGCTGTGCAGCCGCATGATGTTCAGCGCGTCCAGGCCCGGGTACACCGCGGCGAACATCGCCGGGATGATCGCGAAGAACTTGGCGATGTCGTTGGCGATCGAGAACGTCGTCAGCGCACCCCGCGTGATCAACAGCTGCTTGCCGATCTCGACGATCTCGATCAGCTTCGTCGGATCGGAGTCCAGGTCGACCATGTTCCCGGCCTCCTTGGCGGCCGAGGTCCCGGTGTTCATCGCGACCCCGACGTCCGCCTGCGCGAGTGCCGGTGCGTCGTTGGTGCCGTCGCCGGTCATGGCGACCAGCTTTCCACCGGCCTGCTCCCGCTTGATCAGACCCATCTTGTCTTCGGGGGTGGCCTCGGCGAGGAAGTCGTCGACCCCGGCCTCCTCGGCGATGGCCCTGGCGGTCAGTGGGTTGTCACCGGTGATCATCACCGTACGGATACCCATCCGGCGCATCTGATCGAACCGCTGCCGCATACCGGCTTTCACCACGTCCTTGAGGTGGATCACCCCCAACACCCGAGCGGTGCCACCGGCCCTCTCGCCGACCACGAGCGGAGTGCCGCCTGCGGCCGAAATCGCTTCCACGACGTCGCCGACGGCTTGGGGAGTGGCTCCGCCGCCGGCACGGACCCAGTCCAGGACGGACCCGGCGGCCCCCTTGCGCAGTTCTCGGCCTCCGAGGTCCACACCGGACATTCGGGTCTGTGCGGTGAACGGGACCCAGGTGGCATCGCTCAGTTCGCCGGGCCGGCGCTCAGGCAGCCCGTACTCGGACGTGGAGAAGGCCACGATGGAGCGGCCCTCCGGGGTCTCGTCCGCCAGGCTGGACAGCTGAGCGGCGTCCGCCAGCTCGGATTCATCCACATCGCCCACCGGGACGAACTCGCCGGCTCGGCGGTTGCCCAGGGTGATCGTGCCGGTCTTGTCCAGCAGCAGCGTGTTCACGTCGCCGGCCGCCTCCACCGCGCGACCGGACATCGCCAACACGTTGCGCTGCACCAGCCGGTCCATGCCGGCGATCCCGATCGCCGACAGCAGCGCGCCGATCGTGGTCGGGATCAGGCAGACCAGCAGGCTGACCAGAACGACGCCCGTCACCCCGTGGTCGTCGAGAGCCTGACCGTCGGGCGCGAAGGCCTGCACCGACTTGGAGAAGATCGCCATCGGCTGCAGGGTGGCGACGGCCAGGAGAAAGATGATCGTCAGTGATGCGAGCAGGATGTTCAGCGCGATCTCGTTCGGAGTCTTCTGCCGGTTCGCACCCTCCACCAGCGCGATCATGCGGTCGATGAAGCTTTCGCCCGGCTTCTGGGTGATCCTCACGATGATCCGATCGGAAAGAACCCTCGTGCCGCCGGTGACCGCCGACCGGTCTCCGCCCGACTCGCGGATCACTGGTGCGGACTCGCCGGTGATCGCCGACTCGTCCACGCTGGCGATGCCCTCCACGACGTCGCCGTCCCCGGGAATCACCTGCCCGGCCTCGACCACCACCACGTCGCCCTGCTGCAGCTGCGCGGCCGGTACCGGCTCCTCCTGAACTTCGATCGTCGAGGCGCCCGGCCGATGACCCGACAAGCGCCGTGCCATGGTGTCCTGCTTGGTACGCCGCAGTGTCTCCGCCTGTGCCTTGCCCCGGCCCTCGGCGACCGCCTCGGCGAGGTTGGCGAAAAGCACAGTCAGCCACAGCCAGACAGTGATCAGCCAGGCGAAGACGGTCGGGCGCCCGATCGCCAGGATGGTCGTGAACAGCGAACCCACCTCGACGATGAGCATGACGGGGTTTCGCCACAGTGTGGTCGGGTTGAGCTTGCCGACAGCGCCCGGCAGTGAGGCCACGAAGAGCTCAGGGTCCAGCAAGCCGCTTGATGCCCGGCCGGTCGTGGGTTTCGGCATCTGGCCGCCGACCGGTGGCCGTTGCGTGGTCGTGCTGGTCATGACAGTCCTTCCGCGAGCGGGCCGAGTGCGAGGGCCGGCAGGTAGGTCAGGGCGACGACGATCACGATCACGCCGACGAGCATCCCGACGAACAGGGGCTGGTACGTCCTGAGCGTCCCCGCCGACTCCGGCACCGGTTTCTGTCGTGCGAGCGAGCCGGCAAGGCCGAGCACGAGAACGATCGGAAGGAACCGTCCCAGAAGCATGGCCAGACCGAGAGTCGTTTCGTACCAGCCGGTGTCGACGGTGAGTCCGGCGAAGGCGGACCCGTTGTTGTTGGAGGCCGAGGTGAAGGCGTAGAGCACCTCGGACAGTCCGTGGGCGCCTGTGTTGAGCATCGATGCCCGAGCCGAGGCCAGAGCCATCGACGCCGCAGTTCCGACCAGCACGAGGGCCGGGGTGGTCAGGAGGTACGCAGAGGCGAACTTCATCTCCCGGGCGCCGATCTTCTTGCCCAGGTACTCGGGGGTGCGTCCGACCATCAGCCCCGCCACGAAGACGGTGATCACCGCCAGTACGAGGATGCCGTACAGGCCCGAACCCGTGCCACCCGGGGCGATCTCGCCCAGCATCATGTTCACCATCTGCACGCCTCCACCCATGGCGGTGTAGGAGTCGTGGAACGAATCGACAGCGCCGGTGGATGTGAGAGTCGTTGCTGCGCCGAAGGTCGCCGACTGCAACACCCCGAACCGGGTTTCGGTGCCCTCAGCCGCCGCGCCCACCGCTTGTGGAACCGTTCCGCCGTGTGCGCCCTGAGCGATGTTGAGCAGCACGATGCCACTGACAGCCAGGATCGTCATTGCCGCGGCGATGGCGTACCCCTGCCGATTGCTGCCGACCATACGCCCGAAGGTCCGGGGCAGGCTGAAGGAGATCAGCAGGAGCAGGAGGATTTGCAGCCAGTTCGACCACGCCGTGGGGTTCTCGAACGGATGCGCGCTGTTCACGTTGTAGAAGCCGCCGCCGTTGGTCCCGAACTCCTTGATGATTTCCTGGCTGGCCACCGGACCACCCGTCACGTGCTGGGTCGCGCCGGCGATGGTATGCACATCGGTTCCGGCGGAGAGGTTCTGGACCATGCCGGCGGCGACGAACACTACCGCCCCCACCACCGCGACGGGCAGCAGGATGCGCAGTGTGATCCGCACCAGGTCGACCCAGAAATTGCCCAGTCGGTCGGTCTCGTGGCGTGCGAAACCTCGAACCAGGGCCACGGCAACGGCGATCCCGACAGCGGCTGACGCGAAGTTCTGTACCGCCAGTCCGGCCATCTGCACCAGATAACCCATCGTCGACTCACCGGAATAGGCCTGCCAGTTGGTGTTCGTGACGAAACTGACAGCCGTGTTCCAGGACAGGGCCGGAGCCACGTCGGAGAAGCCCAGTGAGAGCAGAAGATGCCCCTGGATCCGCTGGAACGCATATAGGAACAGGATCGAGACCACCGAGAACGCCATCACGCTGCGGGTGTAGACCGGCCACGCCTGCTCGCCGTCCCCATCGACACCGACGAACCGGTAGATCCCGCGCTCCACACGCCAGTGCTTCGCCGAAGTCACAACACCGAACATGTAGTCACCCGCGGGCCGGTAGGCCACCGCCAAGGCGACGATCAACGACGAGATGAAGACGGCGGCCGCAGCCGTGGAACCCATCAGAACTTCTCGGGAAAGACGAGTGCGGCGACCAGAAAGCCGGTCAAAGCGATCGCCACCACGAGCCCGACGACGTTGGTGACGTTCACAGCCGCTCCGCCCCGGAGATGATCAACCTCAGGACGGCGAACGCCGCAACTGTGAGCGCCACGAAAATGACATCCAGCATGGTTCTTCTGTCTCCCTCGGTGAGCTTCCTGGTGGCCTGGTGCGGCCCAGACAAGGAGTAGAAGCTGCACCCGAGGGAGACGGAACGGTCGTTGACAGGAAATCTACGCCGCAGCCCCCGATCTTGACACGATCTCTACACGCCCGGGGCCCGTGGCCGCCGAGTACCCGGGCAGTCACCAGGGCTCGCCATCGCGAGTGCCCCGACTTCCGGTGTTCCGTCGGATGACATGGTCGAGCAGACGTCGGTCAGCGGGAGTGCTCCGGCTGCGCAGGTGTGGCGAGCGCGGACAGCAGCGCCGTCCCGATCGGCGTCCCGAGGCCCGTGCAGGCGTCCCAGCCGACCGCCGCGGGATAGCCGCCCGCGGTGCCGGGGATGGCGTTCGAGCCCGTGGTGATGTCCCGCACGATGCCCTTGCCGGCGTTGGCGTACAGGAACGGGTTGAGGTAGCCGACGTTCGTGCCGAGCGCCTGGTTCAGCAGGGCCACGAGCGCTGCCATCAGCGGCGCGACCGCGCTGGTGCCGCCGGAGGCACCCTCCGCACGGTCCACCCGCACGAAGTAGTTCGTCGCGCTCATGGCGATGTCCGGGATGCCACGCCCCGGGCCGCCGCCGGCGATCGAGTCGGGCAGGTCCAGGTCCTGCTGGAACGCGGGCACGTCGAAGACCGTGCTGATGCCGCCGCCCGTCGTCCAGCCTCCGCCTCCCGGAGTGTTCGGGTCGAACGGCGTCCCCTCGTTCCAGACGACCTCGGAGTCGCCCTCGATCTGGGTACCGCCGCAGGCCAGGACCATGTCGTCGACGGCGGGATGGTCAACGTGGATCTCGCCGTCCCAGTCCGAGGCGCTCATGTCGGCGGCACCGTGATCGCCGGCGGCGGCACAGATCGTGACGCCGAGAGCGGCCGCCTCGGTGAACAACTGGTGGAACGCCTCGAGACCCTGCCGGTCGGCGGCCTGCTCCGGGCTGCCCCAGCTGATCGAGACGACGCCCGGGTTGCGCTCGGAGTCGTGCACCGCCGCGCTGATCGCGTCCAGGAAGCCCTTGTCACCGTTGTTCGGCGCGAAGTAGACGGCGAGCTTGGCGCCCGGTGCCACCGCGCCGGCCACCTCGAGGTCGAGCATCACCTCGCCGTCCGCGGAGTCCGGCGTCGACGGGGTGTTCCCGGCCGCGTCCACGGAGACGGCGGTGACGTCGGGCATCGGACGGCCGATCTCGGTGAAGTAGGTCCTCAGGTCGCTGGTGCGGTACCCGCCGCCGAGTTCGACGATCGCGATCGTCTGCCCGGAGCCGTCCAGGGGGTTGCCGTCCAGCTCGGCCGGGAAGTCGTACCGGGTGGCGAAATCCGTTGCCGCTACGCCGTTCGCACCTCCCGGGCCGTCCTGCGCCAGGTGTGCCACCCGGCGGGACGAACGGTGCCGGGGACGGGTGTCGTACCCGAAGACGCCGGTGATGACGTCCCGCAGGTCGTCCGGAACCTGGATCGCTCCCTGCCGGCCCCGGTAGGTGCCGCGCGCGTGGTGGTAGATCCTGAGGTTGGCGGGGAAGGCGGCGAGCAGGTCGCCGAGCTGGCCGCGCAGCACGATCGAGCGCTGCGCGGCGTCCCGGTGCACGATCTGCAGGTCGTAGCCGCGGGCGAAGCGTTCCACCGCGTCGAGGTCCTCGGCGCTGGCACCCTGCCGTTCGAGCAGCTCGGCGCGGCTCAGGTACCGACGCTCGGCAGGCGCCCGATCGGCCTGCTCGGCGACCCACCGGGCGAGTTCGGCGGGGTCGTTGCGGGACCGGACGCGCACGGTGATGCTGGCCGGCTCGGTTCGGTCGATCACGCCGGCCGGGCGGGAGTTCGGCAGCAACGTGCGCTCGCTGCCGGGCAGGGGGACGTATCCGGGCATGGCGCGCTCTCCTTCTGATCGATGTCGCTGCTGCGTGAGCGTCGAGCAGCGTCCAGAATGAGAGCGACGTCGGTGCGGCCCAGATACACCACGTCCGCTGAGTTCCGCCGTCCACCGCCGACCTGCGCCGCGCGCTCGGCAAGGCGGCGGGTGACACCGTCGCCGTCAACCTGCTGGAACGGCTCGGCTGAACGCTCGGGCGGTCAGGTCCTGCGGGCGTAGGACCTGGGCGAGGCCTTCAGGCCGGACACGTCGACGGCCTCGAAGTCGCTGCCATGCAGCTTCTTCAGCGAGTTCAGGTCGTCGTTGTCCCAGCGGCTGTCCTGCGTGCCGGACAGGTACCAGGCGGACCCGTTGTCGGCCAAGACGATCCCGTACCGCTTCATCGCCCGGGCGATGACCTTCGACTGCTTGCCGAAGCCGGCCGTGCTGACGCCGGCCTTGAGCCGGAACCAGGCGCCCATCGGAGGGCCGCCGACCCCCGCGGCCCCGGCCTGGTGGCTGGCCGGCCAGACGTACTTGCGGGATGTCACCGGCATGGTGAAGCGCAGCGCGTGGCCGATGTCGCCGCTGGCCACATCGTCGTAGCTGGTCAGCAGCGGCTCCATCGGCAGGCCTGCGGCGTCCGCCGAGGTCCACCCGGCCGGGCGCATCGCGTTGGACCGCAGGTCGAACTTCGCCCCGGACCCGGCGGCCCAGCCGCTGCCGTGCCTGCGCAGCGCGAACAGCTCCTGCAGCCGGCAGGTGCTCCTGTTCAGCAGCAGGGCGTGCCGGTCGCCGTCGCCGTCCGGGCCGCCCTCGATCCGCACCGTGGCCGGGATGGCGTACCCGCCCGGGTCGCTCTCGTCGGCGTAGTCGAAGCTGACCCGTACGGACTTCACCGCCGAGCCCACCCGGGTGATCGGGAT
>CALMAR010000469.1:3492-11312 GCA_937859855.1 uncultured Kineosporia sp. | reverse complement strand
TTGCTGGCGTGCGACGAGGAGGTACCTCCACCGCCGCCCTGCTGAGTGTCCTTGGCTTTGTCTCCAGGATTCGAACTGGGGCCAGGCGGAGTGGCACTAGGCATTTGCGCGTTCCTTCCGAAGCTCGGCCCGGAACGTAACACGCACATATGACTCGCAGAGAAGGCTCATTCGGGCGTACGCCCGAATGGGCTACCGCCCATTCAATGCAATCGAAAGGTGCTGCCGCATAGTCATAATGGGGCAAAAGGCTTTATTCGGCCTGCCGTGGGGGATCAAGTCACATCATTGAATTCGACCAGCGACGGCACGGCTTCCCGGCGGGACGTGAAAGAAGAGGAAGCCTCGTCACACCTGCATGACACACTCAGCTCGGCACGTAGTTGAACTGGTCCGGATCAGGACCGGTGCGCTCGCCGCGATCAAGTCCCGTGATGCTGCTGATGTCGCCGTCGTCCAGCTCGAAGTCGAACAGGGCGAAGTTCTCCTCCACCCGGTCACGGGTGACCGATTTCGGGAACACGATGTCACCACGCTGGATGTGCCAGCGCAGCACAACCTGGGCGGGGGTCTTGCCCACCCGCCGGGCGATCTCAGCAATCACCGGATTGTCCAGCACCAGGCCCTGGGCGATCGGCGACCAGGCCTCGGTGGCGACCTCGAGATCAGCGTTGACCGCCCGGAGTTCGTCCTGCACCAGATAGGGGTGGACCTCGATCTGATTCACCACCGGCACCACCGTTGTCTCAGCCCGCAGCCGGCGCAAGTGGTGGGCCTGGAAGTTCGACACCCCGATCGACCGGCACCGGCCCGACCGGTAAATCTCCTCCAGCGCGGTCCAGGTCTCGACGAAGTCGCCCACCTTGGGCAACGGCCAGTGGATGAGGAACAGGTCGAGGTGTTCCAGGCCCAGCGCGTCCAAGGTCTCGTCGAACGCCTTGAGCGCGTCGTCATGAGCGTGAAATCCGTTGTTGAGCTTGCTGGTGATGAAGACCTCGTCCCGCGCCAGCCCAGAATCGCGGACCGCCTCCCCCACGCCCTTCTCGTTCTGATACATCTCCGCGGTGTCGATGTGCCGGTAACCCACCTCGAACGCAGCCAGCGTCGCGTCCCTGGTTTGCTCCGGCGGGATCTGGAAGACACCGAAGCCCAGCTGCGGGATCTCCACTCCGTTGTTCAACGTGACGACGGGCACCTTGGTCACCGGGAACACTCCTCAGGCCATCGGAAACAGGACTCGGCTCAACCCTCGATCAGGGCGGAAGGTCCCGCCACTTCAGCCGGGCCCGTCTCGCCGGGAAAGGCGATGCCGCAGCGGGCGCGAGCGGCATCCATGACCCGAAGCGTGGCGATGGACGCCGAGAGGGGCCGAAGCGGTGTCTCCAGCAGGCCGTCACTGATGCAGCGGGCTACTTCGGCTGCCTCGAAGAACAGAGCCTCGTGAGCGATGGCGGGCTCGGTGTAGCGGATGGCGTCGCCGGAGCCAGCGGGCCGGAAAACGACGTCACCGGGCTGATAGAACCGCCCAGGCAACCACACTGTGCCGAGCGTCCCGGAAATGCTCGCCTCGGTTGGAGTGTCACCGAAAATCGTTGTGTGAATGACACTTTGGACGCCCGTCGGGTCGCTCAGGATGGCACCCAGCTGGCCCTGGACGCCCGAAGGGTGCGGCTGGGAGTGCGCGGCCAGCACCTGGGCCTGATCCAGGATCCAGGTGGCGAACGAGAATGGGTACGTTCCGAGGTCGAGCATCGGGCCGCCCGCCTGAGCCGGGTCGAAGATGCGGTGCCCGGGCGGTAACCACTCTCCATTGTCGGCCAGCACCGTGTGCACCTGGCCGAGCAGCCCATCCTCCAGCATCTGCCGGACGACGTCGTATCGAGGAAGGAAGAAGCTCCACACCGCCTCGGCGCAGAAAACGCTCCGCTCCGCGGCCAGCTGGGCCAGGTCGGCCGCCTGAGAAGCATTGATGGTCAATGGTTTCTCGACCAGGACGGGCTTGGCCGCTTCGATCGCTGTCCGGGCGCAGGAGTAGTGGTCCAGGTGGGCGGTCCCCACGTAGACGACGTCCACTTCCGGATCGGCGGCCAGTTCCTCGTAACTGCCGTAAGCCTGGCCGATACCAAGCCGCTGGGCAGCGGCCGCCGCCCGCCCTCGTGCGCGGGAGGCGATGGCGACGAACTCCTGGCTGGTGTTGCGCTGCACCGAGCCGACGAAATGATCAACGATCCAGCCCGTCCCCATCAGGCCCCACCGCAGCGCAGGAGCCGTCCGCGGGCCGGGGGTCCGAGGGGCGGGCAGGCCGCCGGGTACCCGGGACATCAGACCGGCTCGTTCGGATCGATGGAAGGAACGTGGACCTTCTCCCAGCGCCCATCGGCCGCCATCGAGCGCAACACGGCGTCCGACACCGCCGAGGCGATCAGGCCGTCCTGGGCGGTGGCCAGCGGGGCCGGTGAGCCCGCGATCACCGAGTCCACCCAGGCCTGCAGTTCCAGCCGGTAGGCGTCGGCGAATCTTCGCCGCCAGTCAGCGGCGTAGCCGATTGAACGGTTCAGGCCCGAGTCCTTGAGCAGCCGCATCGGCTCGGCCAGCGACAGTGCGCCGATCTCACCAGCCACCTCACACCGGATGTCATAGCCGTACTGGGCGTTCAGGAACGCTTCGACGGTGCTCAGGACACCGTCCGCCGTCCGCAGCAGGGTCAGCTGCGGGTCCTGCATTCCGCCGACCCGGGAACTGGATCGGGGCGCCTGCCAGCTGACCTCGGCCACCGGTGACCCCAGTAGCCACGGCACCACGTCGAATTCGTGCACGGCCGAACCGACGATGCTGTAGGCCGACGTCGTCCCCGGCCCAGCCGACACCCCGCGGCTGATGCAGTGCACGATCAGAGGCGCGCCGATGGCCCCGGCATCCAGCGCCGCCTTGAGCTGCCCGTAGCCCGGATCGAACCGGCGCATGAAGCCCAGCGACAGCCGATCGAGGCCGCCCTCACGGCTCAGGACCCGCACTACCCGGGCCGACTCATCCAGGGTTGGAGCCAGCGGCTTCTCACACATCACCGCCTTGCCCGCACCAATCGCCGCGAGCACCAGCTCGGCGTGGGTGGCGTCGCTGGAAGCGATCACCACGGCGTCCACGGTGTCGCCGCTGACCAGGGCCAGCGCGTCATCACTGGCCGTCACGGCCGGGAGACCGGCCGCGGCGGGAAGGCCGGCCGCTACCGCCTCGGCCCGTTCGCGGTCGACGTCTGCGATCCCGGTGACGACCGCGCCGGAGACCTGACCGGCCAGGATCCGGGCGTGATCCGCGCCCATGATCCCGGCTCCGACGACACCCACTCGCAGCAGCTGCGTCACAGCGTCACCCACTGCCCGGATTCGGCCGAGCGGCTCACCGCATCCAGTGCCTCGGCACTCCGGACGGCGTCGTCCAGCGTCGGCCCCTGCTGCATTCCACTGGCTATCGACTTCACGAACCCGTTCGCCTCCATCACCTTCAGGTCGTCGTAACTGAGCGGGATGGCCGACCCGGGCTGGAAGGCCGCGAAGTCACCGTGGCCGGGCCCGGCCCAGACCTTGGTGACGAACTGGTCCTGGTATTCGGTGCCGCGGCTGACCCGCAGCGCCCCCATCTCGCGGAAGTCCCAGAACAGCGCCCCGCGCGTGCCGTGCACCTCGAATCCGTAGCTGTTCTGCTCACCCACCGCGACCCGGCTGGCCTCCAGCACTCCGCGAGCGCCGTTGCCGAAGCGGACTAGGCAGGACATGAAGTCCTCGTTCTCGACCGGCCCCAGCTCGCCTCCGGTGGCCCGGACGTGCCCGGCGGTGGCCGAGACGGGACGCGCCCGTTCGGGCACGAATATCGCGGTGTCGGCGACCAGCGCCTGCAGGTCACCGATCAGGAACCGGGCCAGGTCCACCGCGTGCGAGCCCAGGTCGCCCAGGACGCCATTGCCGCCCCGGGCCCGTTCGTATCTCCAGGTCAGAGCGCCGTCCGGGTGGGCGCCGTAGTCGGCGAACAATCTGACCCGGGCGTGCGTGACCGCGCCGAGCTCGCCCGATTCGATCATTGAGCGGGCCGCCTGGACGGCCGGGGCATTGCGGTAGTTGAAGCCGACGGTTGCGATCAGCCCGGCTGTGGCAGCGGCGTCGCGCAGTGCGCGGGCATCCTCGGCAGTCAGGCCGACCGGCTTCTCGATCCAGATGTGCTTGCCGGCGCCCAGCATGGCCAGCCCGATCTCCCGGTGCAGGAAGTTCGGCGCCGTGATGCTGACCGCCTGTACTCGGTGATCGCTGGCTACTTCACGCCAGTCAGCGGCCGGCCGCTCGAAGCCGAACTGCCCGGCCGCCTGACCGGCTCGGCCGGGCACGTCGTCCGCCCCCCCGAACAGCGTGGGCCGCAGCGCCCAAACCGGATAGTGGTGCAGCCACCGCGCGTAGGCCAGGGTGTGCACCTTGCCCATCCAGCCGAAACCCACCACGCCTACGCCGAGCTCGGTCGAGTCGCTCATCGGGCCAGTCTGCTCTGGAGCCGAAGGCCTTGCCCAGGCCGGCTGAGGTCACACCGGAGCGCTCCACGGCCGGACCACGAACACCAGCGCGGCCAGGGCCAGCGCCATGCTGCCCGTCACTCCCAGGGCCATTCCGATCGCGTCCACTCCCAGCAGGCCGACCAGCGGCGGGGTGATCGCGCCCATCCCGAACTGAACCGCACCCAGCAGCGCGGCGGCAGCGCCGGCATTGTCGCCGTGCCGGGACAACGCCAGGGCCGGCGCGTTCGGAAAGGCCAGACCGGCGGCGGCCAGCACACCCCACATCGGCAGCATCAGGGCGATCAAGCCCCCGGAGCCGCTCACGGCAACCGCAAGCAGGGCGACCGAGCTCAGCGCTCCGGCCACCACGGCGGCGGGCAGGATCTGCCCCGACCGGAATCGCTTCAGCAGTAAGGCGTTGAGCTGGGTCGCGGCGATCAGGCCGATCGATCCGGCACCGAAGACCAGTCCGAACTGCTGCTGGGAAAGGCCGAATTGCTGCTGGTACACGAACGGCGAGCCAGCCACATAGCAGAACAGGGCGCCCATCGAGAGCCCAGCCACCAGTACCAGCCCGACGAAGACCCGGTCGTGCAGCAGAGAACGATACCCGCGCAGGGTGCCGCGGAAGCCGCCGGTCACCCGCTGGTACGCCGGAAGCGTCTCGCCTAGAGCGAGCACCGCCAGCAGCAGAAGCAGAACACCGATGGCCGCCAAGGTGACGAAGATGCCGCGCCATTGGGTGAATCGGAGCAACTGGCTGCCCAGGGTCGGAGCCAGCACCGGAGCCGCACCCAGCACCAGCATCAGCCGGGACAGCAGCACTGCCGCAGCATCGCCCTCGGCGACGTCGCGAACCATCGCGGTCACCACCACCACCGCCGCAGCGGCCCCGGCGCCTTGAAGCACCCGGAGTGCGCCGAGGACGGCCACGTTGGGCGCGATCACACACAGCAGTGAGGCCAGGATGTGCAGCACGATCCCGGCTATCAGCGGGCGCCGCCGGCCGATGGCGTCGGAGATCGGCCCGATCACCAACTGCCCGCCTCCGAGCCCGATCAGGGAACCGGTCAGGGTGAGCTGTACGGCGGTCGAGCTGGCCCGCAGATCAGCCGAGATGCTCGGCAGGGCCGGCAGGTAGGTGTCAATGGTGAGCGGACCGAGCGCGATCATCAGGCCTAGGACGATCACCAGGCGGGCCCGGCTCGGCGGCTTTTCCAGAACTTGGGTTTCTAGCGGGGCGATCTGGGCGGTAGGGGCGGACACGAAACCTCTCAACGGCGGTGTAATTCGAAACCCATGGACAACGCCGTCGCGACGTGATCGACAAGCCGGTTCCGGCTCCGCCCATTCCCGCTCAGGCCGGCTGGTTCGCTTTAGCCGTCCTCAGGCCCGCTGTCGATTGCGCCAGATCGCCCGATCCCGCGCGAACTCGGGACCGTCCGGCGGCACAGATTGATCGCAGAATGCTGACGGACTCTTGATGCAACTCCTGTCGCGATCCGCTACGCATGGAGAATCATGCCCCGGCGGCGCCATATTGGCGCTAACGTCCGGGAACGACGAACGGGGGCCGGTCGTCGCAATGCTAGTACGGCGGGCGCCGACATGACCCAGAGTCAGCACCCGGTCGCTGAGTCAGACACGAGCACCGGACAACCTCCCGGCAGGAGCCGGCCCACCGAAAAGGCGAGATATGCGTTACGTCGGCAGGCACCGCGGCCCACGGCCGCTCTTCCTGCGCCGGCCCGTGGCGGCCGGGGTCACCATGGTTGCGCTCCTGGCGGGTCCGGCCTACTGGTTCGCCCGAGGACCAGCCGGCCCCGATCCCCGGTCGCCGGCTGCGGCCGGCAAGATCTCTGAGAGCAGCACGACCGGTCCGACACCGTCTTTCGTGGCCCCGTCCGACGCGGAGCTGACCGATTCGACCGCCGCGTCGCCATCGTCTGCGGTCAGCAGTCGTGTCATTGTCACCACCGGACATCGCGGCTCGGCCGGAGGCGGAAACCGCAGCAACCCCTCGAGGACGACGACCCCGGCGAAGCCCAGCCACCCACCGGCCACGACCACGGCGGCGCCGCCGCCTGCGACCACCACAACCACAGCTCCGCCGACCACGCCGCCGGTGACCACCACCCCCACAGCGACCGACCCCCCGACGGCGGCCGATACCACCACGGCCGGGATCTCAACCGGGACGACGCCCTAACAACGTCAAACGAGAGCAGCCGGTGTCGCTCGTGACACCGGCTGCTGCGCTCCGGCCGTGCTGGCCGGTCTGGTGCTGATCTGTGCTGAGTTAGTCCTCGTCGAGCCGCTGCTGCGGAATTCCCGCGAGCAGTGCTCGTACCTCCGACTCGCGGTAGCGGCGGTGGCCACCCAGCGTTCGGATCGACGAGAGCTTGCCGGCCTTGGCCCACCGGGTCACGGTCTTCGGGTCGACACGGAATAGCGCGGCGACCTCTGCCGGGGTGAGCAATGGCTCGGCGTCGGGCGATCGGGTGGTCATGTCAGCCTCCATGAACGGGGTGGATACCCCGGCTTCCGACATCGTGCCTTGTCAGTACACGGTCCGGGAACAATCCAGACGGATGATCCCCCATCAGGAGGAAGCATGACGTTGGTTGAGTACGGACTGTCACGACATCGCACCTTACAGTGATCGAACAACCAAAGTGGCCCAGGTGACACGCCACGCGGGCCCTTTTCTTACGGTCTTTCGATCATCGTTCTGAGCCGATGATCATCCTCCATTCGGAGCCCTGGGCCGTCCGGATTTGGGGGGATTGGTTACGACCCTCCGTAAAGGGCCGCTTACACCGCAACCAGGTGGAATGCGTGGCCGCGACAGCCGAGCAGGGATGGCTCAACCTCGGTGCCGCTTGAATCGCGTCCTCACGAATGTGACCCTGAGCACAAAATAGTGAGCTGCAGAGCCAGAACCAGGGCCGTACTCCGTCCGATGCGGCTGCGCCGCCCGGGCCCGGGAGCCATCGCCTGGCCGGTGCCGGTGCTTGGCGCGGCGTTCACTCAGAGCCGGGATGCCGGAACACCGATCGACGTTGTACCGTTTGGCGTCACGAGAGACCGATGACCACTCCGGGCCGCGCCACCAAGCGCCTGCCCGGGTCTACGCATAAGGGGGTCGACGCCATGGGGCGCGGCCGTCAGAAGGCGAAGCAGACGAAGGTCGCACGGGAGCTGAAGTACTACAGCCCCAACACCGACTACGACGCTTTGCAAAAGGAACTCGGACACGGCGAAAGCCGGAACGATCCTCCGG
>CALMAR010000469.1:0-3482 GCA_937859855.1 uncultured Kineosporia sp. | reverse complement strand
CACCGAGCCGGGTCCTGATGAGGACGAGTACGCCAACTGGGCAGCCGACGAGCGACGCTGACGACGCCGATCGGTCCCCGGACGCCTGCGGGCTCCGGGGACCGACGTTGTCCGGCCGGTGAGCTAGTTGGGGTGGACGCCGGTCATCAGCACAGCCCCGCCGTCCACGCCCTTGGTGCCGCGCACCGCCGGCTGCTCGTGGTGGCCGGTGCGGCCGTCGTCCTGGCTCACCTGCCCGAGTACCCAAGCGCGAAGCCCGCGCGTTCTGAGCTGATCCAGCGCGGCGTCCGCGGCGTCCGCGGCCACAACCAGCAGCATCCCGGCCCCTTGGTTGAACGTGGCTTCACGAGCATGTTGCTGGACGCCGCCGAGCTCGCCGATCAATCCGAAGACTGGAGCAGGTGACCAGCTGCCGCGGTCGATGGTGGCTAGTAGACCGCCCGGCAGCACCCGGGCCAGGTTCGCGGCCAGCCCGCCCCCGGTCACGTGCGACACCGCATGCAGGCCACCGCTGGGGCCGAGGGAGTCGGCGATCGCCAGCACGTCCCGGGCGTAGATCCGAGTCGGTGTGAGCAGTTGCTCGCCGATGGTCTGGCCCAGCTCCGGGACGTAGCGGTCGAGCGACCAGCCGGCCCGCTCGAGCACGCGGCGCACCAGCGAGAACCCGTTGGAGTGCAGGCCGGACGAGCCCAGGGCGATCACCACATCACCGGCTCGGACCCGATCCGGCCCCAGCAGCCGGTCCGCCTCGACCACCCCGGTTGCGGCCCCAGCCAGGTCGTACTCGTCTGGTCCCAGCAGGCCCGGATGCTCAGCCGTCTCGCCTCCGACCAGAGCACACCCCGCCAGTTCACAACCGGCCGCGATCCCGCCGACCAGAGTGGCGATCCGTTCCGGATGGACCTTGCCGCAGGCGATGTAGTCGGTCATCAGCAGCGGCTTGGCCCCGCAGACCACGATGTCGTCCACCACCATGGCGACCAGGTCGAGCCCTACGGTGTCGTGCTTGTCCAGCGCTTGGGCGATGGCGACCTTGGTGCCGACCCCGTCGGTGGAGGTCGCCAGCAGGGGACGCCGGTAGCCCAGCAGAGTGCTGGCATCGAACAGCCCGGCGAAGCCGCCCAGGCCACCGAGCACCTCCGGACCGTGGGTCCGGGCGACCGCCGCCCTCATCAGGGCGACCGCACGTTCGCCCGCCTCGGTGTCCACCCCGGCCGCCGCATAGGTCAGAGCCGGACTCTCAGCGCTCACCGCCGTCCAGCTAGGGCCGGGTCAGGGCGTCGGGCGCACCGCCGGAGACGCCAGTGGTCACACCCTCGGCGTCCAGATCGATCCGCACCGGCGGCCGGGGGATCGAGCGAGCGGCCGGCCGCAGTCCCTCCAGCGGCAATTCCTCCTGCTGCTCCAGCGAGTGCTTGCCCAGATGGACCGAGTCGGGCAGCTCGACCGGGTACTGACCGCTGAAGCACGCCGTGCACAGCGTGTTCCGGGGCTGGTTGGTGGCCTCGATCATGCCGTCCATTGAGACGTAGCCGAGCGAGTCCGCGCCGATACTGGCACGGACCTCCTCCACGCCCAGGCCGCTGGCGATCAGCTCCGCCCGGGTGGCGAAGTCGATCCCGTAGAAGCAGGGCCACGCAACCGGCGCCGAGGAGATCCGCACGTGTACCTCGGCGGCTCCGGCCTCGCGCAGCATCCGGACCAGCGCTCGCTGAGTGTTGCCGCGCACGATCGAGTCGTCCACCACCACCAGCCGCTGGCCCCGGATCACCTCACGCAGCGGGTTCAACTTCAACCGGATCCCCAGCTGCCGGATGGTCTGACTGGGCTGGATGAAAGTCCTTCCCACGTAAGCGTTCTTGACTAGCCCCTGGCCATAGGGGATGCCGGACTCCTGGGCGTAGCCGACCGCGGCTGGGGTCCCGGACTCGGGCACCGGGATCACCAGGTCGGCGTCGACCGGATGCTCGCGGGCCAGCCGCCGTCCCATCGCCACTCTCGACTCGTGCACCACCTGGCCGTTGATCGTGGTGTCCGGCCGGGCCAGGTAGACGTATTCGAACACACAGCCGGTAGGGGTGGCGGAGGCGAACCGGCTGGACCGCAGGCCGTTGGCATCGATCGCCACCAGTTCACCCGGCTCGACCTCGCGGACGAACGCGGCGCCGACGATGTCCAGCGCGGCAGTCTCGCTGGCGATCGCCCAGCCCCGGTCGAGCCGGCCCAGCACCAGCGGGCGGATCCCGTTCGGATCGCGGGCGCCGTACACGGTGTGCTCATCCATGAACACCAGGCTGAAGGCGCCTCGCAGCAGGGGCAGCACCTCGATCGCGGTGGCTTCCAGGGTGTGATCCGGGTCACCGGCCAGCAGCGCGGTGATCAGCGCGGTGTCGGTGGTGTTGCCCGGGGCGATACCTGAACCCTGGCCGGTGCCGTAGCGCTGACGGACCAGCTCGCGCAGTTCCAGGCTGTTGGTCAGGTTGCCGTTGTGGCCGAGCGCGACATTGCCGGCCGCGGTGGCTCCGAGCGTGGGCTGCGCGTTCTCCCAGGTGCTGCCGCCAGTGGTGCTGTACCGGCACTGGCCGACCGCTATGTGACCCTTCAGCGACTCCAGCGAGGACTCGTCGAAGACCTGCGAGACCAGGCCCATGTCCTTGAACACGAGGATCTGCTCGCCGTTGCTGACCGCGATCCCAGCCGATTCCTGGCCGCGGTGCTGCAATGCGTACAGGCCGTAGTAGGCGAGCTTGGCGACTTCCTCGCCCGGGGCCCAGACACCGAAGACGCCGCAGGCGTCCTGTGGGCCCTTCTCCCCGGGTAGCAGTTCGTGCGACAGCAATCCGTCTCCGCGGGCCACGGTCCGAGTGTGTCACACCGCGGCCGGCGTGCCGGTCACGGACGGCCCGTAGTCAGCGGCGCCGCCGCTCGGCGAGGCCGGCGGCGCCGCGCCCCGCCATGGCCCCCAGCAGGGCGAAGATGGCGGCGAAGTAGCCGGCGATGGTGCGCTGCGAGTAGGTGCCGTCGGTGGGCTGGCTCAGGGCCAGGATGAGGCCGATCACCACTCCAGCGACGACACCGGTCAGCCCGAAGCTGCGATAACGCGGAGCCCGGCGCATTCGGTACTGGACCGGGGGCTCGGGCTCCCCCGGCTCAGGCTCAGCGCCCGGCCCGGGGGCGGGTTCCGGGTCCGATGGGGCAGCCCGCAGCTCCGGCTGATCCTCGGCCGGATCGCGGCGGCCATCGTCATCCATCACAGCTCAGACGCTACCGAGCCCGGCGCAGTCAGTCCGGTCAGGGGCAGCACCGGCGATAGATCGGCCCGCCCGCCGCTGGCCCGGACTCGCCCGCCCGCCACCGCGTCGGCCCAGCTGACCCGGCCAGTGACCAGGCCCAGCCAGGTCTGCGGATCGGTCTCCACCACGTTGGGCGGCGTCCCCCGGGTATGCCGCGGACCCTCGATGCACTGGGTCACCCCGTAGGGT
>CALMAR010000468.1 GCA_937859855.1 uncultured Kineosporia sp. | reverse complement strand
CGGTACTTGTCCATCCGAGCAGCATCGGTGAGGACACAGTCGTCTCCGATCGCGGTGGCGAGGCCGAGAATCGAGCTTCGGACAGCGGCATTCATCGGTCGTCCCTCGTCCGCTCATCGCATGGACGTTGCGTCGAACGGCTGCTTTGCACGATTTCCGGGCCCGGTCCTGGCGACCAGTTGCCCGCGACGGTGCTCGCGTGCGCGTGACCGTTCACGATTCGGGAATCACCGGAGCCAGCCAGCGACGTGGATATCGCGGGCCAGCGTAGATCGTGACCTCTTTCGGTGAGTCGGCCCAGATCGCGATCGGCCGAGTCGTCATGGCGGAACCTGGTCGCCCCGCCGTCGTCACAGGCGCGAACAGTCAGCCGGATTCGGTGCCCCACTTCGAAGATCATGCTCATGAACACCCACCACCCGGGGTTGACTGTCTCCCGAAACATGAGCGGTCCGCTCCTCGCCGGTTGCGTGAGCCGCAGCGTTGAAGTCTCCGAAGTGGATGTCCTTGCCGTAAGGATCCAGCGTGAGGTTGACGGGTGTTGGCTCCTCGTCAGACGCGCGGAAGACGTCTGCTCGTAGCTCAACGCCATCCCGCATCGGCACCAGCACGTCGCGATCGTGCCAAAGTGAAGGTGTCAACCCCAGAAGCGGGGTTGACCGAGTAACCGCTCACAAATCTCAGCATGCCACCTACCACAGTAGTGAGCAAGAACCTTGAGGGTGGACCTGCGCTGCACCGGGGGCGGTTCGTACTTCGCGCTCGTGCAGCGACTGCAGCGCGGCGGGGCTGAGCGGTTGATTCGCGGCGAACGTTCAACTCAGATGAGAAGTCCCAGATCTGGCCTGTCACGCCGGTCCAGGACAGCCACGGTCCTGCCGCCGCGCATCGAGGGCGCAAGCATTGCCATGGTCTCGAAGTCAGCCTTATGAGCACTGTCCCGGTCGCCATTGACCACCAGCGCCGTGGATCAGCACGGTCTGGCCCGGCACGAGGCCCATCAGGTCTTGGCGTGCGATCCGCGCTGCTGAACGAACTCGAAGCCGTGTCGGCGCAGGACTTCGACGGTGGCGTCCGACGAAGGGCCCTCAGGCACTCTTCAACGTCAACTGCTCGACCTGGGCCTCGGCGACCTCTTGATGGTCAGCGCCGGCGTCGGCCTCGTCGAAGTACAGCTCCAAGGCCTCGCGCAGGTTTCTCGCGGGCCTCCTGGGCGGTGGATCCGTCGCTGGCCACATCGACGTTGAGGCACTGGGCGACGAAGGCCTCGTCCTCGCGGTAGATCACGACCTGCAGGCTGCGTTGCGCCATGAGTTCCTCCCTGCACGCGAAAGTCTACTCAGCATCAGCACGAAGATCTGATGTTGGTAGCGGCGACCAGAGTGAACGTAGGCGATGTTGAGGAGTGGACTATTTCGCACCAGAGATTGAGTCAGAACCCCTCTTGTGGATCATGACTGGCGCAAACCTCCAGGTCAGAGAGGCGCGCACGGCAGGATTCGAACCTGCGGCCGGTGGATTAGAAGAAGACTGGTACCCGCCGCCTGTGGCCTCTACCCGCGCCTATAGCCACGCCGCCGCCCCCTCGGACCGCCTGTGACACCAGCTGTCGCCCCCGGTTCGTGTCATGAACCGTGTCACGCCGGATTGGGGGGAGCGACGCCGCCGACGACTGGACGGTCAGTCCTCCGGAGGGTCGAGCTGGCCCATCTCGAAGTCGATGCTGACGTCGATCAGCTCGATGGTTCCGTCGGGCAGGAGCCGGCCGGTGATGGTGAAGGCCGGCGCCAGCTCGCCAGCGGCGATCAGCGTCTTGTAGGCGGGATGGGCCGGGTTGGGCAGCAGCGTGCCGTCGTCCCAGTGGTCGGCGAAGTAATCGCGAGCCGGTAACAACTCCAGCCGGATGAAGTCATCGCGCGAGGGCCGGTCGCCGCCACGTGACGCGGGCAGCAGCGAATCCAAGATCTCGAAGAGCTGACGTGTGACGACGACACGCCTCACGAGGCGCGCTGCTCCCTTTCGGCGATGAGCCTGTTCTGCCGGTCGATGACGCGCTGCCGGTAGTTCTCCGACAGCCGATCTGGGGGCACGATGCTGTCGGCGAAGTGCCGATCACGCTCCTCCGGCGACAGCGCGTCCAACTCGGCCGCCGACAGCACCCGTCCCTGGCTCATGACCCAACGGTACTGCGCGGACGTCTGAACCGGGCCTGCGTCTCACCATGAGTTGCGCATCAGCCGCCCGCACCGTCCTTGGGGCCGATCAGTCCGCGTCGCACGCGGTGATCATGGCTCTGAGCTGGGAAAACACGCGGCGCGCCCGGCAGGATTCGAACCTGCGGCCGGTGGATTAGAAGAAGACTGGTACCCGCCGCCTGTGGCCTCTACCCGCGCCTATAGCCACGCCGCCGCCCCCTCGGACCGCCTGTGACACCAGCTGTCGCCCCCGGTTCGTGTCATGAACCGTGTCACGCCGGATTGGGGGGAGCGACGCCGCCGACGACTGGACGGTCAGTCCTCCGGAGGGTCGAGCTGGCCCATCTCGAAGTCGATGCTGACGTCGATCAGCTCGATGGTTCCGTCGGGCAGGAGCCGGCCGGTGATGGTGAAGGCCGGCGCCAGCTCGCCAGCGGCGATCAGCGTCTTGTAGGCGGGATGGGCCGGGTTGGGCAGCAGCGTGCCGTCGTCCCAGTGGTCGGCGAAGTAATCGCGAGCCGGTAACAACTCCAGCCGGATGAAGTCATCGCGCGAGGGCCGGTCGCCGCCACGTGACGCGGGCAGCAGCGAATCCAAGATCTCGAAGAGCTGACGTGTGACGACGACACGCCTCACGAGGCGCGCTGCTCCCTTTCGGCGATGAGCCTGTTCTGCCGGTCGATGACGCGCTGCCGGTAGTTCTCCGACAGCCGATCTGGGGGCACGATGCTGTCGGCGAAGTGCCGATCACGCTCCTCCGGCGACAGCGCGTCCAACTCGGCCGCCGACAGCACCCGTCCCTGGCTCATGACCCAACGGTACTGCGCGGACGTCTGAACCGGGCCTGCGTCTCACCATGAGTTGCGCATCAGCCGCCCGCACCGTCCTTGGGGCCGATCAGTCCGCGTCGCACGCGGTGATCATGGCTCTGAGCTGGGAAAACACGCGGCGCGCCCGGCAGGATTCGAACCTGCGGCCGGTGGATTAGAAGAAGACACGATTTACCCGCCCCTGCCCTCACCTGCAGCTTTGCCACCCTCACGGCCCACATCGACCACATGAACAGCATGAACCGACCCCAACTCGCACCAGATTTGAGCCGGAGCATGCGCCCTGATCTCGACGTCATTGCGCTTCGCCCAGATCTATGTGGCGCCGAAGATGAGGCCCTGGGCGGAAGCCGCGATCAGCCGAGAAGGATCTGGTCGGCCAGGAAAGATTTCAGTTGCAGCCGTAGCCGATGCAGGCGCACCCGTGCGGCGCTCGGGGTCAAGCCTAAGGACCGTGCCGCCTCCGCCGTGCTCGCCCCTTCAAAAGTGGTCATGATCAGGAGTTCTCGGTCGGTGTCGTCCAGCTCGACCAGACGGGACCGTAGGTCGGGGCCCGGTCGGTCGGGTATCGCGGCGTATTCGGACTTCAGAAGCAACTCGCGCAAGCCGTCGGCGGCGGCCCGGCGCCGTATTTCGCCGCGAGCATGGGCCGAAACCAAGTTGCGGGCGACGACGAACAGCCACCGGCGCCCGTGGTCTCCTTCGGGCCGTTCGGCGCGGCGCCGCCAGGCGACGACGTAGACATCGGCCAGCAGGTCGGCGGCGTCCTCGGCATTCCGGACCCGGCGCAGCAGGAAGGCCAGGACGTCGCGGCGGGTCTGCCTGTACAACAGCTCGAACTGCTCGGTCTCAGTCACAACGAACCCTTGATGGCGTGCATCTGCTCGGGCACGCAGTAAGTGTTATCGGGGGCGCTGGCAGCACGGATCACCCCGGCCCGATCCCCGGCTTTAGCGGTGGCGGCCAGGCCGGGCAGAAAACCGAAGATGGTCGGCTCTCGACGACCCTCGTTACCGACGGCGCCGGTCTCGGATGGGTGCGGGTCGAGGTCGAGGACAGCTCTCCAGCGTAGGGCGTCGGCCAGCGCCGACGTGGCCCGGCCCCGTGCGGTCTGTCGCTGGTCACGGTCGGCGGCCACCCAGGAATCTGCCCATGAACAGATGGCCGCATTCGCCATCACGCCGCGGGCGGCGCTGGTGGTGATGCTCTCGGGTCCGTGCCCGGTCGGAGCCAGGTACACAGTGATCACATACTCCCGATAGGAGCGATACCCCGGCGCGAACGGGATGCCTGCGACCACCGAGCGGATCACCGTCGGGTAGTCGGGCGCGTCCATGTCCAGTTCTTCGCCCGGACCGCCGGCCTGCACCTGCCAGCCGTGGGCATATTGGCCTGTGTGGGCGTGCAACAACCCGGACGCCGCGGCAGCCCCACCCACCGCCAGCGACCCGGCCACCACACCAGCGACCACGGCCGCCTGCCGCCGTCGTGATCGGCGCGGCCGCTCGGACAGCTCTCCTTGCAGTCCCCTCCACAGCAGGTCGAGCTCAGCGTCGAGTCGTTCATCGTGAGTGGTCATGCCCTGTACATGTCTAGGCGTTACAGAAGCACGCTCAATCCGAGTAGGCGTGGGCCCAGCAGCGTTTGCTCGAGCGCTTGGCCGAGGGCTGCAGCCGTCCCGGTGCGAAATGCGTCGGGATTGCCGCCGCAAGCAATGGCTCCTCAGGAGAAGGTGGCGGGTGGCAGCCCTGCTTGCCGGCAGATAGATCGGAAGGTGCCGATGGGTAAGTGTTTGCGTCCCATCGGGACGATCACGGTCAGGGTGGGGGAGCCGGTCTTGCGGTACTTGGCGTGGGAGCCGTGCTGCTGAACGAGTTCGAAGCCGTGTCGGCGCAGAATGGCGGCCACGGCGTCCGAGGAGGGACCCTCAGGCACTCTTGAGCGTCAGTTGCTCGACCTGGGCCTCGGCGACCTCTTGGAAGTCTGCGCCCGCGTCGGGTTCGTCGAAGTACAGCTCCAGGGCTTCGCGGAGGTTCTCCCGGGCCTCATCAGCGGACGCGCCGTCGCTGGCAACGTCGACGTTGAGGCACTGGGCGACGAAGGCGTCGTCCTCGCGATAGATCACGACCTGCAAGCTGCGCTGCGCCATGGCTGCCCTCCTCTTCAGGAGTCTACTCGCGGAGGACTCGGAAGCTCTTGACCTGTGCAGCGCGGCTGGAGGTGCGAGCTGTGTGTAGAGGTATGTCTGATCGCTGTGACCAGAGGCAATCAGAGTGGGCCCAGTCGAAGGTGACGGGTGGACCTACTCGCACCAGATATTGAGCCGCAGCACGTCACTTGTGGACCACGCATGTGGCAAACCTGCAGGTCAGAGGGGCGCGCCCGGCAGGATTCGAACCTGCGGCCGGTGGATTAGAAGAAGACACGATTTACCCGACCCTGCCCTCACCAGCAGCTTTGCCACCCTCACGGCCCTCATCGACCCCATGGACAGCATGGTTCGCCGCGAACTCGCACCAGATTTGAGCCGCCGCACGAGCACACGGTGAAGAACCCGGCGTGTCAGCTGGTGCGGGATTATGGCGGCATGATCGTGAAGATCGGGGCCAGGTTCGGGCTTACCCCGTCGGATCGGGCCGGGCTGAAGTTGGAGAGACCGACGTCGGCGTCTGGGGCGGGTCGGCTGCTGTCGTGAGCGCCTTCGGCCGCCGCCGCCGATGCCACCGGCGGGGGTAGGCGACGACGGCGGCGTCGTCGGCCAGGTCGCGGATGCGTTGTGACCGCTCCCTCGCGGCGTCGAAGTCTTCTTTCGAGCGTTCCTTCTCGGAGACCTGCCAGGCGGTAACGCGCTGCGTGTTCAGCCTGGCCAACCCGATCGCCTCGTTGCAGATGCCTATGAGTCGAGTCGGTCGGGTCCGCATCGCCTCGTTACGTAGGCGCTGGACGCTGGCATGGGCGGCGTTCGCCTGGTTGGTGAACTTGAGTCGATCCTCCCAGGCCATGATGGGCCGGCCAGCGCGTTGCTCCAGGTGTGTGGCCTGGATGAGGCTCGTGAACGCGGTGGTCAGGTCGGTCATCGAGGTCGCCGCTCTGAGGCACCGGTCATCATGGGCGCGTCTGCTGTCGGCGCGGCCCTTCCTCCAGTCGCGGTAGACGGCTCCCATGCCTGTGCCCGCGAAGCCCAGACCCACGCCGGCTAGCGTGAACAGCCCAGAGGTGACTTCAGACCTCACGTTCGGAGACCGTCTCGCGCGCGCAGCTCAACTAGGAACTCGGACGTCAGGTCTTTCCAAGCCTGTGCAGGCACGCCGCTGTTGGTTGCGATGAGGTCCAAAGTCTCTTCGGCCGTCCAGTTGTGCATCACCAGATATGGGACCAGCCACTTTCCGTCGTCCCGCCAGGCGGCTATTGCCCCGCGGCGCCGCTCACTGCGTCCGATGATCTGGTGGTAGATGTCATCCCGCGGGTGCGTCGTGTGTACCTGCAGGTACTTGTTCGAGTGACCCCAGGACCGCCAGACGGCGCTGAACGCGAACTCGACGGACATCTTGGTGCTGGTGATCGCTTCAACCCCGGCGAGCAAGGTGCAGGCCGCCAACCCTTCAGCTACCTCGGTGTGCTGCTTCGCCTTCGACTTCTCGGCCACAATCCCCTCACACGGCGTGATTACTTGTCATCTGACTGTAGTCGGAGCGGGCAATGGAAGGAGCACGCGCTCGATCCGGGAGCCTATGGAGGTTCAAAGAGCGGTTCGGACCGCTGGCCCATGACCCACCGGAGCGCTTCATACACGCCGAGCGCGTAGTGGAAACCGTCGGTGCGACGGTCCAGGCTTCCCCGACCGGCGGCGGCGAACTCGGCTTGCAGTGCGTCGTCGTCGGGCATCGTTCGACCAGTAAGCGGCCCCCGGGTATCGGGAAGCCTGAGAAGCCATGCGAGTAGGTCTTGTTGGCCGCGTCGCTCTGCTGCTTCCAGCGTCCAGCCGACCCGGACGAAGGCATCCATGCATTCCGGCGACGCCAGCGAGCTGGAGCTCGATAGCCACGACGTCGCGGCGCAGCAGAACCACGTCTCAAGCGTCGCATCCGCCATTCCGATCGTCACCCGGTCAGGTAGTCCGGCTGTCGGCTCTTCATGTCGTTCGTACTAGCTTTCGACACGCCACATTGGGGGCCCAGTCAGGGTGGGCGCTCATGACTGCGGAAATCACCGAAGAGGACATACACGTGACCATCGACCGGGCCAGCAACCGGCTGGTGTTCTCGGGGCCAGCGATCAACGGTCTGTCCGAGGTGCAACGGAGGCGGCTACACGAGCACATGACGCGTGAACTGCCGGCGGTCCTGGCCAGCGTCGGCATCGGTGAGGAGCAGGAACCGGCAGCCCTGACGAGCTGACGTCTCAGACCCTTCCGGATGCTGGACCTTGACCGCATATTCGTACAGGTGTCCGACCGTGAGGTATGGCGGCGACCACCAGGCAGCACCTTCAGGCGGGCCGCCTTGCCGCGCTGAACTCCGGTGCCTACGACCCGCCAGTGGAGCTGGACGTACCTCGGGCCGCGACCAAGCAGACGCCACCCACCCGGCATTGCTGGGTTGAGACCAGCGACCACCGGAACGCGACAGCCGCCCTCCTGCTGGGATGGGACCAGCGGGAGGACGGTTGGTGGGGTCTCGTGGCGTTCGCTCGGCTTGACGACGACGCGGTGATCACGGTGACCCGATGGCTGCCGGCGGACCGGCTACGCCAGGGGCGACTGGTCCTCGTCACGGAGTGGTCTATCGACCCATTACCGACGCGCCACCGATCATCGTGCGGCTCGCTTGGTGACGAGGTGACCCGGCCGCCGAGACCCGAGCCCTGATCCAGCTGCTCGCGACGCCTACGCCGGCCGATTGACCTGAGTCGTAAGACAGGATTCGCACGGGAGGACGCAGATGTCATGTTGCGAACATCTGATTGTCTCAGGTGGCCTCAGCGGATGCCATGGACGGTGACCAGTAGAGTGACTCGCACCAGAATTGAGCCGGTGGAAGTGTCTGCGCTCGATCTGCGGTGGGGTCCGTGGGCCCGTTTTAACCGGGTGCAGAGGCCGTGATTGAGCGCTTCGGACGCCGAACAACCGGCGGCGCCGAAGATCAGAGACTTTCGGGCCCAGTCGTTGCAGCCGCATGCATGTGTCCATCTACTATCATCGGAAACAAGAAATACTTCTGATCACTTTGTTCACTTAAACATCCCCCCAGGAACACGTCCGATCCGGCCGGCATCGGCTCTTTGGTGGATTTGATACCTCGGGCCACATCGATTGTGTTTTGACTGAGAGGATATACATCCCGTCCGTCGTATTCAGCGAGGCGTACATGGATCCTGACTCTCCGGTCCTCTATGATGATCGCATTCTCTATTGGATGCACTTGACCGATTCAAGTCGAATTGACTGGCAGGCAGGCGCCCTATTGGCGATTGCAGGATTGGTGGGTGCGCTGCTGACCTTGTATGTGACTTCGCCGGGCAAGCTACCGGCTATCGGGGGCAACGCGGACACCGACGATTTGTCCTTGGAACTGCGTGCCTTGAGACGGGCGGTCGCGGCTTCCCTTGAAAGACGCCGGCTGTCTACGTCAACTAGCTCCTCCAGCAATGAAGCAAAGACTGAAGCCGAGATGTTCCATGACGATCATAAATACATGGAGTTTATCGCAGCAAGATTTGATCGTAGCCAACGCTCGCTCATGCGTCGCACCGTTCCAATCTTCTTGATTCTTGGGCCTGTTGCATCTGTTACATTTGGTTTGACGCTCGCTCAGGGATTCATATTTGGCACCGTTGGGCCTGCGGCAGTAGCAGCGTTAAGCGCACAGCGTTTCGCAGTGGACGCACAGAACAACGCTCGCAACTCAATCACAGACTTGGCAACGGTTTCTGCGGCTGACATTATTGCTTTCCAGAAACAAGCACTGTCCAGCGAGCAGGAGTTGAAAGAATTCCGAGAATCATCAGAGCTAGCCATGGAAAAACTTCGTTCTCGATTACTTGAATAAGTCGGAAACGACGAAGCGCCACGAAATTAGGCAATCCCTAATCCTTAGTTGTCCAATACCTTACTGTCTGACAGGTTTGCTGTGGAACCGCCGTATGTTACACTCAGTACTTCGGGCAATACTCAGTGCTACAGTCTCTTCATGCTGGGGGGCACCGTGACTCAAGATGAAATTGTTGATGCCTTCGTGCGCGGGGAGCTGACCGCTAACGAAATGGTTGAACGTCTCTCAGAGCTACGTCCTAAGCGGAGGCACGACGTGGATCTTCGAGAAGAACAGATCCCGGAGACCCTAGTGCAAGCCCAGGCCGCGCTTCGTCGCATCAACAGGGGAAGAAGTTCGGACTAGATCCGCCATTACTTGATTTTATGTCGGCCAAGAGATTTGCTGGCTTAAGCGCGGCCGGCATGACCAGGTCCCGTGCTGTGGCAACGGGGGGATGGAAACGTTGGGCCGGTCGGCATGACAATTGGAGCCATATTACTTAACTCGTATGGAGCCGCCGTCGGAGCCGACACGGTTGTTTTGAACTCCACGCGAACCGGTGACACTAGTGGGCGGCGATTCCTACCTGGAGCCGACAAGATCTTCAACTTGTCAGCTGATGGACCGATGGCACTCCTGGTATGCGGGAATCTGCATTTTGATGGGCTTCCCTGGGGTTCGTTGTCTCAAGTCTTACGTGACAAACTAAGAAACGCTGAAGGTATCGAGGATGTCGCGACGCGTATAAAGAATGAGCTTGAGGATTTAGGCACTTTCACGGAAGAGGCTCGACCAAGAAGTTGGACCCAAAATGTGTCGAACTTCATTCTCGAATGTATCTACCGAGTAGAAGACTGGGTTATCTCGGCCGATGGCGGCGGAGGATCGTTTGATGGCCATCAGGCAAGCGTAAGAGGGACGCCGACACCTGAACTTGTATTGAGGGCGGGCCGGGAAATTCTCAGCGAATTGAGAGCCGAATATTCGGGGAAAGCTGGCTTACGTGTTGATTTCATCGAAATAGACAAACTGGCAAAAAGTGAGTCATTTCATGTAGATGCCATACTTGAAAAGACGTTTAGTGATCAAGGGCGTGTAGATCCGGATGTGCTCGATGAGCTTAGAATGATCTTGGCAGAGTATTCATTGAGTGTTCCAAGTGTGACGCTGGTTGTAACAGGCTACGCTAATGCGCGAGAGTTTTATCCGTCATCCGTTGTATTGCATGTGTACAATTATGACGGTCGACAGCTCAAAATCGATGTGATGAAAGCAAAAACTGTAAGAAGTCCAGGCGAATCGTTTATTATTCCTGTCGGGCAATGCGAAGAGATCGACGCGTTTAGGCACGGAGTGCACCCAGACCTGATTCCAGAGTTGGGTAAGAAGCAGTCCGCTGAGGTGAGTCAGCTGGTCGAATCATTAGTAGTCACTATTATGGGATCGGACAACATCAATGATTTCCCAGATCTAAAGAGAACGCTATTGGATCGGATAGCGAGTGCATTTGTGACGCTAAACTCCTCCTGGCGCGAACAATGGGACAATAGCGCCAACAAACTAGAAGTCCAAACACTTAAAGGTCTCGCCATGCTTCCTAAGCAGGGTTTGGCGGAAGCTGCTGACGTTTTGTTAGGTCAGGCAATCCTTCGCCGAACGCTCACCGTAGATGCCGAGCAAAGCATCGGGGGTTTGGTCGAAGTAGCCCTTGTATCTCGTGAAGGGGGATTTGATTTGATTAAGAGCCCCCGAATGGCGCGCGTTCCTGTCCCTCGCATTGGTTGACCGCTGAAATTCTATTGTCAAACGCGGGAAGGGCCCGACAGTCGGACGGGGAACGCCGTTCGAACTTGCTAGTTGTCGGAGTTGACTAGAATGGATCTTTGTCGATTAGGACGCTCGCCAACCACCCCACGGAGCCCGCGTCCAGATCCCCGGGCGGTGCGCAGGGTGCTCAACTTTTACGGGACAGGATCGGCGAGCGCACCGTGGGGCGCCGAGGATAGGACGACCGCCGCAGTCGAGGCGGCAGGTACCACGGCGGAGACTCCACTGGCGAAGCGAGCGGTCAGACACTCGGTCCGTGCTGTAAGAGGCCGTCGGCCCTAGCCACAAACCCAGCGCCGCTGAGCAGGCGAGCGAAGAACGCGAGCTGCCACCACGGCAGCATCCATCCTGCGCGCTCATATCAGTCATCCGCCTCGATGACCAGCGTAGACGTCTCGCGTAGCTATGAGTCGTCAACCCTATCGCAGGGTCTCTGGCTACCGTGGAGCTTGTGACGACGGCAGAGGCTGGGCCCAAGCAGTTCGCCGAGGGAACCGCGCGCGCGGCCATACAGCGGGCGGCGGTCGACGCCGGCCTTGCAATCGACGCTGTCCGCCTCCTTCGCCTCGGTGAGAATGCCGTATTTGAGGCCGGGAATGTTGTCATCCGGGTTGGCCGCCCGGGCGCTGATCCGGAGGCCGCCAAGCGGGCGGCTGGTGTGTCGCGCTGGCTGCGGGTTGAGCACCTCCCCGCGATCGAGGCACTGGACGTCGAGCAGTCGATCGTCGTGGACGAGATGCCCGTGACCTTCTGGCGCAGCATCGGTGACGGCGAGAACTACGGGAGCACCGCCAACCTCGCGTACCTGCTGAAGCAGCTGCATGCCTTGTCCGCGCCGGCCGAGCTGGACCTGCCACCGGCAGAACCGATGCGGCGAGCGGCTCGCCGGGTGGAGTATGCCGAGCTGGAGGAGCGCGACCGCGAATTTCTCACCGAGCGTCTGGCGAAGCTCCGAGCGCAGTACGACGGCTTGTCGTTCGAACTGCCGCCTGGCGTGATTCACGACGATGCGAGCGTGGGCAACGTCCTGGTCGACCAGGAAGGGACGCCGCGGCTCATCGACTTGGACGGCGTGTCGATCGGCCCCCGGGAGTGGGATCTGATTTTGACCGCGATCTACTACGAGCGGTATGGATGGCATACCCGCGATGAGTACGAGACCTTCGTCGAGATCTATGGTTTCGACATCATGCAATGGTCCGGATATGAGGTTCTCGCCGACCTGCGAGAGCTGATCATGGTGACGTGGATGTCGCAGAACATCGGAGACGAGAAGGTCGCGGCCGAGTTCGCCCACAGGATGGAGTCATTGCGCACCAACGGCTCTCGTCGGGACTGGCAGCCGTTCTGATCGGCCATCGTTGACACCTACGAGTCAAGGCATCAGGCCGCGGATGCGATCCATAGCGGGTGCTCGGCGTGTTCGTCGTCCAGGTGGGCCAGCACAGCGATGCCGCCGCCGGTGATGAGTCGACCGCGGAACTCCCGAAGGTAGCTGCTGCACCGGCTCGACTTGAGTGCGGCGCCCAGGTCTAGGGCCTGGCCGGCAACGAGGGCTGCTTGCTCTAGGTCGCCGGCCGCGGCATGGGCGTCAGCGAGGACCATGGTCGCGAAGAAGTCCGAGCGCACGTAGCTGCCATCCGGGCTGAGGCTGTGTCCGGCGTGGAGCACCGCAGCCGCGGCCCGGCCCAGGTCGCGGGTGCAGTGGCCGAGTTCGGCGGCTAGCTCGGCGTCGTCGAAGTAGCCGATCCAGATCGGATCGTCGTCCGGGTGTCGGCGCTCGAAGTGCCGGACGGCTTCGACCATGGCCAGGTCGCAGCTGCGCGCTTCGCCGGCTCTGGCCAGTGCGCGGGCCTCCATCGCGGTGAACTGCGCCCGAAGCGTGTCGGTGCCGCAGGCGGCGATGCCGGCGACCGCCGCCCGGGCGAGTTCCGCGGCCTCGCGGTAGCGGCCGACGAAGGTCGCCTGATGGCTCATCGCGGACAGGATGCTCCCGGCCAGCAGCCGGTCGTCGCCGGCCTCGGCCAGCCGTAACGCCTGGATGAAGTACCGCTGTGCAAGCCCGTGCCGGCAGGAGTCGTAAGACATCCACGCCGCAAGCAACGTTGCCTCGGCGGCCGCGCCGAACAGCGCCCGCCGCACCGGCTCGGTGTGTCGGGCCGACAGCAGTGGCTCGACATCGTCGGACAGAAACCGGATCAGTGCTGTCCGCGCGTGCGCACCGCCGAAACGGTTGTCCAGGGTGGCGAACACGTCGGCCGTAGCCCGGACCGCGGTGACCTCGGCCATGCCGACCCGGCGGCCATCGACAGGTTCGGTCCGCGTAGGTGCCCGGCCGCCGATCAGCCAGGCCAGCGACGCCTGCGACCAGGCCGGCGAGGACGTCGCGGCCTCGACCACGACCGGATCGCCGTCGAGATCCGCGCGCCACAGCTCGGCCAGCGCCTCAACCCCGTCCGCGGCCTCGGTCGTGTAGGCGAGGCCCAGGTCGGCAGCCCGCATGTCCTTCGGGGCCATGCCCAGGTCAGCCGGCGACACGACGCGGCCGAGGCGTTCGCTGATCGCCCGTGCCAGGTAGCCAGCGGTGCGTTCGCGGGGAACAGTTCCGCGCAGCCATCGGGAGATATCGGTGTGGTTCGTCGCAAGCTCGACGTCGTCCGCATCGGCGATCGCACGCATTCGCCGCGAGAGACCTCCCGCCGTGATGTGCGCGTCGTCCATCGCCTGCTCAAGGCGGTGGTTCCATTCCACACCCAACTCGCGCCCCTCCGTGATGCCCGAGTTGCCCAGGATAGTCGGAGTGGTCACCGAGAGGGCGTAGGTCACGATCGCAACTCGAAAGTGCACAAGTGCGCGGGGTTCGTCGCCCTTTTGCACACCTCCTTATGTGGCGAGCCTGAGAAGGCAGTCGACCCGGGAGAGGTCCGGGCGCACGTAGGGAGTCGTGATGGGGCTGACGAGGGACGAGCGGGCGGAGATCGCCCGGCAGTTGGACGAGATCTGGCGCGAGCTGGACGAGCTGACGGCGTCGACCCGGGAGCGGATCAGCCGCGTCGCGGCCGCGATCGAGGCGCCGGTTTCACACCGGCGGCCTTCTCCAGGGCAGTGAGCCTCTCGTCGAGGCGCTGCGCGGTCTGCTCGACCAGGTCGCGCAGGTCGCCGATCTGCCGGGTGATCTCGGTGAACTCCGGGGACGACGAGCGGGTGGCCGGGTTGCCGGAGGCGACGAAGGTGCCGCGGCCCTGCTGGGCGACCAGGAGTCCGTCGTCGCGCAGTGACGAGATCGCCTTTTGGACCGTCATCAACGCCACGCCGTACTGCTCGGCCAGGTCGCGCCCGGCCGGCAACCGATCACCGGGTCGCCACGTCCCGGCCGCGATCTGCGCCCGCAGATCTTCGGCGACCTGCACGTATGGCAGTCGCGCGTCGTCCTCGTCCAGGGGCACACCGGAACCGTAGTCGACCGGCCAACGGCAGTCCCCACCCTCGGAATCCCCAAGAGTGCTTGTCCGATCATATTGAACTAGGTAACCTAGGTAAATATAGATCACCATGGAGGAAGGAGGCACCTGGAGATGAGGCACCCGGCAGCAACAGCCCGCAGGGCCGAGAAGCCGCGCACGTTCCTGAGCGTCGCGGAGGTGGCCCACCTGACGGGCATGTCGGAGATGACCGTCTACCGAGCCATCCACGCGGGGGAGTTCCCCGCGATCCGCATCCGCGGACGACTGATCGTCCCGGCCCGGGCCATCGAGGAAATGGTCGAGCTGGCCATGGCCGAGGGCCGCCTTGTCGACCCGGCCGACTGGGTCCGCACCGAGGACCGCATCCCCGACGGCGCCTGAAACCACCACTCACGAAGGGAGAACCACGTCATGTTCTGGTCGATCATCTCCTTCTTCGCCGGCCTGCTCAGCGGCGCCGGCAAGCTCAAGCACTGGGCATCCGGCAAGATCAGCGAACCCAGCGCCGACGACACAGACACCGTCGCCAAGGCCAAGCACGCGGCCAAGGCCGCGGCCGAGGCCGTCACCGCGACTCCATCACCGACGCCAGCGCCGGGCACGCCGATGGTGAACGCCGCCGGGCAGCACTACGCCTACGCCGCCGGCCAAGTGCAGCAGGCCGCACCCACCACTCACCACGTCGTGATGTGGCTGCTGCTGACCCTGCTCGTGCTGATCACCATCCGGGCGCTGTTCGGGCCGGACTGGTGGAAGCTCCTACCCGGTGTCCCGGCACGCCTGGCCCGAGCTCACGGACAGGGGCGCCCGGCCCGCGAGTACCCCGAGTGGGCCAGCTACCCCAGCTACCCGAACTATCCCGGCCAGCCCCAGCCGCAGAAGCGCGACCGTCCACTGACCAGCGGTGAGAAGGCCGTCACGCACGACGAGCTGTACCAGGCGGTCAGCGAGGCGGTCGGTCCCGCGGTCGACATCGCCATCCGCCGGCAGCTGCGCGACAGCGCCCTGGATCTGGCCGAGACCGGGGGGCGGCGATGAGCGCCCGGGCCGCGGCCGCGGAGGTGCGGGAAGCGCTGATCGAGGACGTCGAGTGGATGGCCGCCACCGGGGAGACCCTGCCCGGCGCAGCCGCCCGACTGCACATCCACCCCGGCCAGCTGCGCGCCACGCTCGACCACTACCGCCGGAAGGACCTGGTCGGCCGGCTACTGGCCAACCACGGCTCGACGCCGCCGTTGGGCCGGGTCGTGCGAGGTGCGGCGTGAGCGGCCTGTACGGGCTGCCCTCGGATCAGGCGTGGCAGGCGGCCGAGGCGATCCGCGGCCTGAACCACGCCACGATCGGCGGCACGGGCTACGAGTGGCCGAGCGACGTGGACGCCGTGATCGCGGCCCTGGAGACCCTGGCGCACCGACGTCCACAGGCCCTCGATCAGGCCCGCACGTGGCTGGCCCGCGCCCAGCAGGCCGGCACCGTCGGGCACGACCAGGGCATCGACGCCAGCGACGCGGTTAGCGCCGTCCTGCTCAGCCTGCAAGCCGCATCCGATCACGCCCACCGGCTGGCCGACGAGCTGGCCGCCGGCCGCGAGGACAGCTCGCACCTGACCGGCGACCTCGGAGCCCTGCTCGACGACGAGGTGCCGTCATGACCCGCCCCCCGGCCGCCGACGGTCCCGAGCGGGTGCAGCGGGGCAAGGGCACCCGACGGTCCCGCTGCCGCGACTGCCACGCCCTCGTCCTATCCGAGGCCCTCGACACCTCGGGCCGCTGCCAGTCCTGCACCGCAGCCGCCGCTCAGGGCGGCCTGTTCCCAGTCCGCCCGTTCAAGCGCCGCACCAACACGCCGCGGTGGTGAGACGACTGGCCGGGCCACCAACCGCCACCACAACCAGACCCGGCCAGCTCACTGATCACCGCGACACCCACTCAACCGCAACCACTCTGGAGGTTCGTCATGCCGTTCCGCATCCTGCGGGCAGTCCGTCACTACCGTTTCGACCTGGCCGGGATAGCTCTCGGCCTCGCCTGCCTGGCCTGGCTGCTCGGCCACATACACGCCCTGGCCGGCCTCGTACACGACGTCCAGCTCGGCGTCGTCACTTTCGCCGGCGCCGTCACCCTGGTGTGGGCGGTCCGCTGGCTGGCGCCGGCGGTCAGCACCGGCCGCTGGGTCGACCGCCGGGACGATGAGTCCGAGCACGCCGGGGGAGTGGCGACCTGGCTGGACGTCGGGGAGCGCGCCGGGAAATCCGCGATGCGGGCCAAGGCGACGACGCTGCGCCCTTCCCTGCGCCGGATGGGCCGCCTCGGCCGGCGGCGGGTGCCGGTGACCGCCTACGCCGTCCCGCTGCTGCGCACCGGGTGGGTGCCGGTCGGCAACCAGGTCTGGTCATCCTGCGAGGACGTCACCACCCGCTTCGGCGGCCCGCGCACCGGCAAGACCGCCACCCTGGCCTGCCACGCCATCGACGCTCCCGGCGCCCTGCTGGTCACCACGTCCCGCACCGACCTGCTCGACCTCACCCGCAGCGTGCGCGCCGCGAAGGGCCGCATCGACGTGTTCAACCCGACCGGGCTCGGCCGGCTGGACTCCTCCGTGCGGTGGTCGCCGCTGGCCGGCTGCACCGACTTCGGCACCGCGCAGCGCCGGGCCGCGGACCTGATCCCGACCTCGTTCGGCGAGGCCGAGCGGTGGGACACCCAGGCCCGCGGGCTGCTCGCCGTCCTGATCCACGCCGCGGCCTTGGCCGGCGGCTCGATGCGCGCCGTCCTGGACTGGGTCTCACCGGCCGACATCATCGCCCGCGACCAGATCCTCGCCGCCCTGGACGCCTCGCCGTCGGCGCAGGCGCTGTCGGCCGAGGTCCGCTCGGTCTACGGCACCAACGACCGCACCCTGACCTCGATCACCGCGACCGTCCTGCCCGCGATCCGCTGGCTGACCGACGAGACCGCCGCCCAGGTCGGCGACGCGGCCCTGGATGACCCGGCGTTCCTGGACGTCGAGGCCCTGGTCGCCGGCGGCCGCGACTCGCTGTACCTGATCGGGCGGGAAGGCCCGTGCCGGCCCCTGATCGGCGCGCTGACCGCCGAGGTCGCCCACCAGGTCCGGATGACCGCCGCCGCCCTGCCCGGCGGCCGGCTCGACCCGCCGATGACCGCCATCCTCGACGAGGCGCCCCTGCCCTGCGGCCCGATCCCGCTGCACGACTGGACCGCCGACATGGGCGGCCGCGGCCTCACCCTGCACATCGCCGCCCAGTCCCTGGCGCAGCTGCGGGACGTGTGGGGCCACGAGCGGGCCGCGACCATCCTCGGGAACACGGGCGCACTGATGGTTTTCGGCGGACTCAAGGCTGCCGCCGACCTCGAGGCCATCTCCACCCTTTGCGGCGTCCGCCGGGTCCAGCTCGACCCCGACGACGTGCGACCCATCCCGGTGATGACCGCAGCCGAGATCAGCGCCCTACCACCCGGCACCGCCCTGCTGATCCGGACCGCTCTACGGCCCCTGGTCGGACGCGCACCGATGATCTGGGACCGCCGCACCACTCCACGGACTGCCGGCCTCGCCGGCGCCTACGGCCGCGTGCTGGCCGCCCTCGCCGGCGTGCTCGGTGGAATCGGACGGCGCGAGCCCGCGACCGTCCGTCCAGCTCGGCCGGCACTGCGCGTCGTCCGGCCGCGATTCCCGCAGCACGACCGGCTCCACCGCGCCGAGGACGGCCAGGACGACGTCGTGATCGACCTGCGCGCTGTCGAGGACCGCGACGACGCCGGCCGCGACATCGAGGGCGGTGCAGGCGCCTGATGCGTAAGTACGAGCCTGTCGACGTCTCCGCGGCGCTTACCCGGCTGGCCGGTCAGCTCGACCGGCTGGAGCGCGACCTCGGCGCAGGCCTGCGGG
>CALMAR010000467.1 GCA_937859855.1 uncultured Kineosporia sp. | reverse complement strand
CACCAGCGCCGCAGGCGTGCTCGCGGCCGGCGACCTGGCCAGGGCCTACAACGCTGCGGCGGGGCGGCGGCTGAGTGTCGAGCACTGGGGCGAGGCGCTGCGGATGGGCGAGATCGCGGGCCGTACGGCGGCGGGCGCGGATGACGAGTGGTCGAATCCGCCGGGATTCTGGTCGGAGATCGGGGACCACACGCTCAAGTACTCGGCCTGGGGGGACGGCTACGACCAGGTGCGGATGGTGGACCACGGTGGCGGGGCGTTCACCGCCTGGTACTGCGACAAGGACGGCGTGGCCGTCGGCGTGCTCACCCACCAGGCCGATGACGACTACGAGCAGGGCCAGCATCTGGTGGAAGCCCGCAAGCCGGCTCCGGCCCGCTGACGCTCACCTGTCCCAGCGCCTACGGTGCTGGTGTGACCGAGCTCCTCCACCCGGCGCCACCGCTGGCCGACGAGGTGGTGCGGTTGCGCCCGTGGCGGAAGTCCGACCTGCCCTCGATGCTGGTGTCGTACCAGGATCCGGTGGTGCAGCGGTTCGCCTGGCCGTTCACGACCCCTTATACCGAACAGGACGCCTGTACCTTCTTCGTCGAGCAGGAAGAGTGGAGGCGGCGCGGCGAGGAACTGAGCTTCGCTCTGGTCGATCCGGCCGGCGAGGAAGCCGTGTTCGGCGGCGGCAGCCTGAACAAGGTGGATCTCGATAAGGGGCTGGCGGCCGTCGGCTACTGGCTCGGACCGGCCGCGCGGGGCCGCGGAGTCGCCACCCACATGGTGCGGCTGGTTGCTGGCTGGGCGTTCGGCCAGCTCGGCGTGGCGCGTCTGGAGCTGACCTGTGGCCCGGACAACGCTGCCTCCCAGCGGGTCGCGGAGCGTTGCGGCTTCAGCCGGGAGGGGGTGCTGCGCTCGCACCTGCCGTTCAAGGGCGGGCGGCGGGACACGGTGGTGTTCAGCCTGCTGCCGGGCGAACTGCGCTAGACCCCCGGCCCCACCCGAGCTACAGCCCGATGAAGGGGCCCATCAGAGCAGCCGCCAGGGAGGGGCGGCGGGTGATCCGCTCCTCGGCATCGGCCACCGACATGGCCGACAGCCCGGCGTTCACCGCCAGCCAGCGCAGCGGTTCCGGTTCCCACCGCGGCGACCGGTGACCGACCCAGGGCAGCCGGGTCAGCCCGGAATCCTGTTCCAGGACCAGATCACTCAGCGTCCGCCCGGCCAGGTTGGAAGTGCCCACGCCGTCGCCGACATACCCACCGGCCCAGCCGATCCGGGTCTGCCGATCGAAGCCCACCGAGGCGTACCAGTCCCGGGGGATGCCCAGCGGGCCCCCCCAGGCGTGGGTGAAGTCGTCTGCCCCCAGCCCGGGGAACAGATCGCGCAGGGTGGCTCGCAACGCGGCGAAAACCCTGGCCGACCGGTCCTGTTCGGGCCGGATCCGGGACCCGAGGAAGTACGGCGCCCCCCGGCCACCGAAGGCCAGCCGATCGTCGGCGGTGCGCTGACCATAGATGATCAGATGCCGCTCGTCGTTGAAGGTCTGCCCCCGCCACAGCCCGGCCTGCTCCCAGAAGGAGGCCGGCAGTGGCGCGGTCGCGACCATCAGCGAATACACCGGCACCACCGCCCGCTGTGAGCCGGGCAGAGTTGCGGTCCAGGCCTCGGTGGCCCGGATCACCGACCGGGCTCGGACCCGGCCCTGCGCGGTCAGTACGGTGGCGCCGGCGCCGGCCCGGGACGCCGGAACCAGTTCCAGCGCCGGGGTCTGCTCGGCGATCACCGCCCCCATCCGTTCCACCACCTGCGCCAGCCCCCGGACCAGCTTGGCCGGCTGGATCCGCGCGCAGTGTGGCGAGAACACTCCGCCCAGAACGCCCTTGGCGCCGACCTGAGCGGACGCCTCCGCCGCTGGCAGCCAGCGCAGCCCGTCCACGCCGCCGAACTCCGCGTCGCAGACCACCTGCTCCCGGGCCCGGCGCAGCTGGGCGTCGCTGCGGGCCAGGTAGACCGAACCTCCAGGGGCGTAGTCACATTCGATGCCCTCGGCCGCCGCCACCGAGCCCACCTCAGCCACGGTTGCGTTCATCGCCCGGCGCATCGCCAGGGCCTGGCCGCGACCGTCCCGGCGAGCCAGCGCCTGGACCCCGGCCGGGAACAATGACGAACACCAGCCGCCGTTGCGGCCGCTGGCGCCGAAGCCGGCGATCTGCGCGTCCAGCACCAGAACCCGTAAGCCGGGAGCGGCCCGGAGCAGGTAGTAGGCGGTCCACAATCCGGTGAAGCCGGCTCCGACGATGCAGACGTCGGCCTCGGTGCTGCCATCGAGCTGCGGGCGCGGCTTCAGCGGATCGGTCGCCGAGATCTGATCCAGCCAGAGTGAGACCTGCCGGTAGTCGGCCGCGGTCAGCTGACCGTTGCTGGGTGCCCCTTCAGCCACGGACCGGCCACACCTTCAGTGCGGCCGGTGGTTCCAGTGGAAAGCGCAGGTCCGTTGCGGTGACCGGCGGACCCCAGGAACGGCGCAGCGCAACCACACCGGCCCAGACCGGGCGGTCCAGGTCCTCGGCGGCGTCCTCCGGCTCGGAGTCCGACACCTTCAGCGACCACGAATCCAGTGGCATGGCCAGGATCAGGGTTGCTGCCAGTTCCTTGGCTGAGGGTGCCCTCGGACCATCCGGGTCGTCCAGCCCCGGCAGCAGGCGAGCGGATAGAACCGCCAGTGCGGAACGTTTTTCAGCCTCCGGGACGGCGGCGAAGGATCCGAACACCATCGCGCAGCGGTACTGCATCGACGACTCGAACTGGCTGCGCGCCACCACCACGCCGTCCAGCAGAGTCACTGTGAGACAGGTCGGGACGCCGCCGGCCAGCGTGCGGAAGGCCTGGGAGGCGGCCGACCCGTGGATCAGCAACCGGTCGCCGTCTCGGGCCACCCCCACCGGAACGACCGCCAGCCGCTGCGCCGACGGCACCGCGACGTGCGCCACCAGCGCCTCGTCCAGGACGGCGTCCAGCGCAGCCCGGGAGCGGATCTGCTTCTCCGGCAGTCGCCTGACCCGCAATGGATCACGAGTCACAACAGCTCCGGCCGCAACACCGTCACAGCTGGTCCCAGGCCCGGGTCAGCACGTCCCGCAACATGCCCTCGATCTGGCCGAACTCGGCCGGGCCGATGATCAGCGGCGGGGACAGCTGGATGACCGGGTCGCCGCGGTCGTCGGCCCGGCAGTACAGCCCGGCTTCGAACAGGGCCTTGGACAGGAAACCGCGCAGCAGCCGCTCGCTCTCCTCGTCGTTGAAGGTCTCCCGGCTCTCCTTGTCCTTGACCAGTTCGATCCCGTAGAAGTACCCCTCGCCGCGGACGTCGCCCACGATGGGCAGGTCGAGCAGCTTCTCCAGCGAGGCCCGGAAGGCCGGTGCGTTGTCCCGGACGTGCTGCAGCAGGCCCTCGCGTTCGAAGATGTCGAGGTTGGCCAGCGCCACCGCGGACGACACCGGGTGGCCCCCGAAGGTGTAGCCGTGCGGGAAATAGGTTGTGCCGGAACGGAACGGCTCGAACAGCCGGTCGCTGGCGATCATCGCGCCGATCGGGGAGTAGCCGCTGGTCAGTCCCTTGGCGCAGGTGATCATGTCCGGGACGAATCCGAACTCCGAACAGCCGAACATGCCACCGACCCGCCCGAACCCGCAGATCGTCTCGTCCGAGACCAGCAGCACGTCGTACTCGTCGCAGATCTCCCGCACCCGCTCGAAATAACCTGGCGGCGGCGGGAAACAGCCACCCGAGTTCTGCACCGGCTCCAAGAACACCGCCGCCACCGAGTCGGGGCCCTCGAACTCGATCGCCTCGCCGATCCGGTCGGCGGCCCAGCGGCCGAAATGCTTGGGGTCGTCCCGCAGTTCGGCTGGAGCCCGGTAGATGTTGGTGTTGGGCACCTTGAAACCGCCCGGCACCAGCGGCTCGAACGGCACCTTGGCCTCGGGGATGCCGGTGATCGAGAGTGCGCCCTGCGGTGTGCCGTGGTAGGCGATGGCGCGCGAGATCACCTTGTGCTTGGCCGGTTTTCCGGTCAGCTTGAAGTACTGCTTGGCCAGCTTCCAGGCCGTCTCCACCGCTTCGCCGCCGCCGGTGGTGAAGAACACCCGGTTCAGGTCGCCCGGAGCGTAACCGGCCAGCCGCTGCGCCAGCTCGATCGCCTTCGGGTGCGCGTAGGACCAGAGTGGGAAGAACGCCAGCTCCCGCGCCTGCGCGGCGGCGGCGTCAGCCAGCTCGGCCCGGCCGTGCCCCGCCTGCACGGTGAACAGCCCGGCCAGCCCATCCAGGTAGGAGCGGCCGTGCACGTCCCAGATCCGGGCGCCCTCGCCACGCACGATCACCGGCACCTCCCCGCCGTCCTCGAACACCGAGTGACGGGTGAAGTGCATCCAGAGGTGATCGCGGGCTGAGGCGCTCAGTTCGGCGGCGTCCAGTGCGGAGGTGGCGAGCACGGGTTCCTGCGGTGTGGTGGTCATCTGGTTCCCCAGTTGTAGAGCTGCTTGCGCAACTTCAGATAGACGAAGGTTTCGGTACTGCGGACCCCGGCCAGGCCGCGGATCCGGCTGCTGACCAGGTCGAGCAGGTGATCGTCGTCCTCACACACCACCTCGGCCAGCAGGTCGAACGATCCGGCGGTGACCACGACGTAGTCCACCTCGGCCAGCTCGGCCAGCGCGTCCGACACCGGGCCGATCTCGCCCTCCACCCGGACGCCGATCATCGCTTGCCGGGCGAAGCCCACCTGCATCGGATCGGTGACCGCGACGATCTGCATCACCCCGGAGTCGAGCAGCCGCTGCACCCGCTGCCGGACGGCCGCCTCGGACAGCCCGACCGCCTTGCCGATAGCGGCGTAGGGACGCCGGCCGTCCTCCTGCAGCTGCTCGATGATTCGTTTGGAGATGTCGTCCAGCACGGGCGCGGCGGGACGCGTCCCACTGGCTCGAATGGTCACGCTTCGATCCTGACGCTTACACGGTCAGCAGGCAAGCGAATCCGTCGTCTGGCGCCGCGATTATCACTGAATCATCAGTGGTGACGGCTTCACCCTGCCGAATACCGCGGAGGGCGGCGTAGAGTGCGGCTCATCCGACGCTCTGCCCGCCTGTGCTGGAGGTCCTTTCGTGAGCTCGCCCCGAGTCCTTCGCAACTTCGTCAATGGCGAATACCGCGATCCGGAGAACCAGACCACCGGCGACATCATCGATCCCTCCACGGCGGAGGTGGTGGCCACCGCCCCGGTGTCCGGCGCGGCCGACGTCGACGCGGCCTATCAAGCGGCCAGCGCCGCCTTCGAGGGCTGGTCCAACGTCACCCCGGCGGAACGGCAGAAGGCCCTGCTCAAGATCGCGGATGCGATCGAGGCGCGCGCGGACGACCTGGTCAAGCTGGAGGCGGCCAACACGGGCAAGCCGCACGCCCTGACCGCCAGCGAGGAGGTCCCGCCGATGGTGGATCAGATCCGGTTCTTCGCCGGCGCCGCCCGCGTTCTGGAGGGCCGCTCGGCGGGGGAGTACATGGCCGGGCACACTTCCTGGGTCCGCCGGGAGCCGATCGGCGTGATCGGGCAGGTGACCCCCTGGAACTACCCGATGATGATGGCGGTCTGGAAGTTCGCCCCGGCGATCGCGGCCGGCAACACCGTGGTGCTCAAGCCGAGCGACACCACGCCGGAGACCACCCTGCTGCTGGCCGAGATCGCGGCGGAGTTCCTGCCGGCTGGGGTGTTCAACGTGATCACCGGTGACCGGGACACCGGCCGGGCCCTGATCGAGCACCCGATCCCGCAGATGGTGGCCATCACTGGCTCGGTGCGGGCCGGCATGCAAGTGGCTGGGGCGGCCGCCGCCGACGTCAAGCGCGTGCACCTGGAACTGGGCGGCAAGGCGCCGGTAATGGTGTTCGACGACGCCGACCTGGAGGCCGCCGCCGAGGCGATCGCGGTGGCCGGCTACTTCAACGCGGGGCAGGACTGCACCGCCGCCACCCGGGTGCTGGCCGGCCCGCGGGTCTACGACGACTTCGTGTCCGCACTGGCCGAGCAGGCCAAGGAGGCCAAGGTCGGGATGCCGGACGACGAGGACGCCCTGCTCGGGCCGGTGAACAGCGCCCGCCAGCTGTCGGCGGTCTCCGGGTTCCTGGATCGGCTGCCGGACCACGCCAAGGTGGCGGCGGGCGGCTCGCGGGCCTCCGATCTGGGCGACGGCTTCTTCTACCAGCCAACCGTGGTGGCCGACCTGACCCAGGACGACGAGATCATCCAGAACGAGGTGTTCGGGCCGGTGATCACCGTGCAGCGGTTCTCCGATGAGGACGAGGCGCTGCGCTGGGCCAACGGGGTTCAGTACGGGCTGGCTTCCAGCGTCTGGACCAAGGATTTCGGCCGGGCGATGCGGATGTCCAAGCGGCTGGACTTCGGCTGCGTGTGGATCAACACCCACATTCCGCTGGTGGCCGAGATGCCACACGGCGGGTTCAAGCACTCCGGCTACGGCAAGGACCTGTCTGTGTACGGGCTGGAGGACTACACCCGGATCAAGCACGTGATGGCCGCCATTGACTGAGGTCCAGATCGGGAGAGCGCGTGGTCTCCCACTCTGGCTGGATCCAGATTCCGGCGAACCGGGCGCGGCCGGTCCGGTCCCGCCGAGAGCCGCCCTGGACAATGACCTGCGAGCTGATCTGGCCGTGGTCGGCGGCGGCCTGACCGGGTTGTGGACGGCGCTGCTGGCGGCTGAGGCGCAGCCGGCCCGTCAGGTCGTGCTGGTCGAGGGGTCATCGCTGGGTTGGGCGGCCAGCGGCCGCAACGGCGGATTCTGCTCCTCCAGTCTGACTCACGGGCTGAGCAACGGGCTGGAGCGCTGGCCGGATGAGATGCCTGCACTGCTGCGGATGGGCCGCCAGAACCTGGACGCGATCGAGGCGACCCTGGCCCGCCACGGCATCGACTGCTCTTTCACCCGATCCGGCGAGCTGACCGTCGCGGTAGCCCCCTGGCAGCTGGAGGGGCTCCGGGAGCTGTACCAGGCCGGGCGTGACCTGGGCCAGAAGCTGGAACTGCTGGACGCCGGCCAGACCCGGGCCCTGGTGGACTCACCCACCTATCTGGGCGGCCTGCGGGATCCGGAGGGCACCGCCGTACTGGACCCGGGCCGGCTGGTCCGGGGCCTGGCCGCCGCCTGCGAACGGCTCGGGGTGAGGATCTTCGAGGGGTCGCCGGTCCGGCGGATCCGGGACGAGGGCGATCGGGTCGCACTCAGCGTCGATTCCCGGGCCGGCCGCTACCAGCTCAGCGCGCGCCGGGTGGTGCTGGGCACCAGCGCTTTTCCGTCTCCACTGCGCACGGTCCGGTCGTTCGTGGTGCCGGTCTGGGACCACGTGCTGGCCACCGAGCCGCTCACCCAGGCCCAGCGGGCCGCGATCGGATGGGCTGGGAGAGAAGGGCTTTCGGACGCGGGAAACCAGTTCCACTACTATCGGCTGACGGCCGGGGGCCGGCTGGTCTGGGGTGGCTACGACGCGCTCTACTACTACGGATCCAGTCTTTCCCCGTCCCGGATGCGCCGGGCGAGCACCGAGAATCAGCTGGCCAGGAACCTTTTCCGGACCTTTCCGCAGCTGTCCGGAGCGTTGATCACGCACGCCTGGGCCGGCTCGATCGACACCTGCACCCGGTTCACCGCCTTCTGGCGCCGGGCGATGGGCGGCAAGCTGGCCGCCGTCCAGGGCTACACCGGGCTCGGGGTCGGCGCCTCCCGGTTCGGCGCTCAGGTCGCGCTGGATCTGGTGGACGGCGCTCAGACCGAGCGGACGGCGCTGTCCATGGTCAGATCGTCGCCAATCCCGTTCCCGCCCGAGCCGTTCCGCTGGGCGGGCATCACGATGACCCGGCGCAGCATCGCCCGGGCGGACGCCAACCAGGGGAATCGCGATCTGTGGCTGCGCACCCTGGACCGGCTCGGCCTCGGTTTCGACTCCTGACCCAGCCCGAGTACGGGCAAGAGAATCAGCGCGGCAGCAGCAGGTCCAGCACCGGCCCGAGCATCGCGGCCACGGTCCGGGCGGAACGGATCTGCCGGCGCGACCAGCGGAATGGTGTTTCGCCGTAGCACTCCAGCATCCCCACCGGCTCATCCCGGCTGACGATCGGCACCAGCAGGCTGGTGGCCATTTGCAGGCTGCGCAGGACCTCCCACTCCGCTTCGTCGCCACCGTCCAGCCAGCTCTCGTCCACCGGGCCCGGGGTAGCCTTCGAGTGATCGTCGGGCAGATAGATGGGCACGATCCGGCGCTGTTCCATCGCCAGCCGGGTGATCGGGTAGTCATCCAGGGGGTAGGGGTTGCCGATGGCCAGCCCGAACGGCCCTTCCAGTGAGCGCAGATCGCTGCCGCCGGGGGTCAGCAGGCTGATCACCAGCAGGTCGGCCCCGAGCACCCCGGCATAGCCGGCGGTCAGCCTGGCCAGCTGGCTGAGGTTGGTCACCGAAGCCAGCCGGGACAGCAGGTGCTCGACCCCCACGTTGGCGTCCACCTGGAACGCT
>CALMAR010000466.1 GCA_937859855.1 uncultured Kineosporia sp. | reverse complement strand
GGCAACGGCCTGGCCGCCGGGCAACGGCCTTGCCGGACGGCGGGCAGCGGTTCGGCGGGACGGCGTGCGAGCAGGGTCGCGCCCGTGCGACTGCGGTCAGCTCCCGAGCAGGGAGGCGGCGTGACGACCGGCTGCGGCCCCGGCCAAGAACGCGGCCGGGTCGTCGTCCAGGCCCCGGCCCATGGTCGACAACGCGACCGGAGTCGAGCGCAGCGCCTCGGCCAGGCCCTCCAGCGGCACCCGCACTTCCCGGTGCCGCCCCAGCGGCTGGACCAGGGCCGGTATCTGAGCGTCGATCTGGGCGGCCAGATCGGGCATTGACGCAGCCAGCTCGGGCACCACCACGTCGGCCGGCGCCAGCGCCACCCGGCCATAGGCGGTCAGCGAGTGGTGCGAGATGCCTCGATGCCGCTCTCGCGGATCCGCGCCGGAGATCCGCAGGCAGGCCACCGCCCGGCCACCCAGCACTGCCGCCGCGTTGATCGCCTCACCGGCGGCCACCCCCGAAAAGCCCCAGCGGGTACCAGTTCCCAGGTTTCCCGGCCCCTGAATCACGACCGCCACCTCGGCTCCGGCGACCAGGCGCGCAGCCAGCAGCGCCGAGTGCACGGTCACCGCTTCCAGATCACCACCGAAGGCCTGCCCAGCGGTGACGCAGACGTCCAGCCAGCCTGCCGCGCGCAGCCCGGCCACGGTGCGGGAGAACCAGGCCGGTAGCGCTCCGCCGTCGCCCATCACATAGGCCACGGCGGGCATCCGGGTCGCCGATGCCCGCAGCCCAGCCAGGATGGCCGGAAGGCTGCTGTGCAGATCGGCCACCACCACCGGCATCCCGCTCAGCTGGTCGGCGTCCGCCAGCACCGCGTGCTCAGCGGACTCCTGCTCGTCCACGCCGAGCACCATCGCCTGCAGCGGCGTGTACCGAGCCTTCACCAGGTGCCCGGGCCCGGCCGGGTAGTCGACCGGCAGCCGGTCCGGCACGGCCACCACCAGCGCGAATCCGCCGGTGCCCAGCCCGCGGTCCAGCGCGGTGGTGTTCAGCAGCACCCGGTCACCCGGGACCGGGCGCCCAGTCAGCGCCGGGTAGGCCAGGGCCTGAACAGCGGTGCTGGGCTCGCCCGAGGAGACCGGTTCAACGGAGAGGTCCAGTTCAACCGACAGGTGCAGCGCGCCGGGCCACTCCCGTTGCACGGCCATGACCCGGCCCTCTCGCCACTGGATCACCGCGCTACCTCCTTGCCGAGTGCAGGCAGAGTTGGGCAGACATACCCGGCGGGCCGCCCTCGACCTGCCCGCGCGAACAGTTCCCCGGTGATCTGCCTGGGCGGCGAGGCTACCTCGGGTAGCGTTGCCCCGATGTCCTCGCGACGCACCGAGCGCCTGCTCAACCTGGTGATCTGCCTGCTCGCCACCCGCCGGTGGCTGACCAAGGAGCAGATCCGCGGCGCGGTGCCGCAGTACGCCGATTGCGAGACCAGCGAAGCCTTCGACCGGATGTTCGAGCGGGACAAGGAAGACCTGCGCGAACTCGGGATCCCGGTCGTCACCGGAACCGGCGAACTGGTCTTCGACGACGAGCCGGGCTACCGGATCGACCGCGACGCCTACGCCCTGCCACCGATCGAGCTGAACGCCGAGGAACTGGCCGTGCTGGGGCTGGCCAGCCGGGTCTGGCAGCAGGCGAGTCTGGCTGGACCGGCGGCCCGGGCGCTGGCCAAACTCAGCGCGCTCGGGGTGGAGACCGACGACGACGCGATGACCGGCCTGGAGCCGCGCATCCGCACGGCCGAGCCCGCCTTCCAGGCGCTCTACGCCGCCACCCGTGATCGCCAGCCGGTGCGGTTCGGCTACCGCAAGCCCGAGTCCGATCGCGCCGCCGAGCGGCACCTGGAACCGTGGGCCGTGGTGAGCCGGTCCGGGCACTGGTACGTCGTGGGGCGGGACCGGGACCGCCGCGACGCCAGGGTCTTCCGGCTGTCCCGGATCGAGGGCGAGGTCCGCCCAGACGGCCCCCGGGGCGGCTATGACGTCCCGGAGGTCGACCCCCGCCGGATGATCTCGCCGCGCCCGGCCGACAAGCGGGTGGCCACGATCTTGGTTCGCCAGGGCAGCGCGGCCAGCCTGCGCCGCCGCGCCCGCCCGGACACCGGCGCGGCATCCAGCCGGACGGGCTGGGACGAGTTGCGGTTCGAGATCGGGGACGTCGACAACTTCGCCGACGAGCTGGCCGGTTATGGACCAGCGGTGATCGCCGTACATCCCCAGGATCTGCGGGACGGCGTGCGCCGCCGGCTGACTGGTGCCCTGCAGGCCCAATCCAGCGGCGGTGAACAGGTCAGCGACGACGCGAGCACCGGACAACCCCGGCCACTGCTGGGAGCAGCCGGGTGAGTGTCAGCGCGACCCAGCGGCTGTCCCGGCTGCTGACGATGGTTCCCTGGCTGCTGAACCGCCAGGGAGTGCCGCTGCAGGAGGCCGCCCAGCATTTCGGCATCACGGTGACTCAGCTGGTCAAGGACCTCGAACTGCTGTTCGTCTGCGGCACTCCAGGCCACATGCCGGACGACCTGATCGAAGCGGAATGGGATTCTGGCCGGATCTACCTGGACAACGCCGACACCATCGCCCGGCCGCTGCGGCTGGGGCCGGACGAGGCGATCGCGCTGATCGCGGGCCTGCGCACGCTGGCTGAACTGCCCGGCCTGCACGATCGCAACGCGGTCGAGTCCGCGCTGATGAAGCTGTCGGCGGCCTCCGAGGACGCGGTGATCGCGGCGTCCCGGCTCAATGTGGATCTCACCTCCGGCGCCGCCGAGCAGATCCTGCGGACGGCCCGGGAAGCGCTGGGCACCCGGCGGCGGATGCGAATGCGCTACGTGGTGCCAGCCCGGGACGAGGTGACGCAGCGGGACGTCGACCTGATGCGGGTGACCAGCCTGAGCGGTCGCTGGTACATCGAGGCGTGGTGCCATCGGGCCGAGGCGGTCCGGCTGTTCCGGGTCGACCGGGTGGCCGATGCCCAGCTGCTGGACGAGGATGGGACGCCCCCGCCGCAGGCGATCTCGCGGGATACCGATGACCAGTTGTTCACCCCGTCCGAGGACGACGTCCGGGTCACTCTGGAGGTCGAGCCGCGCGGGCGCTGGGTGGCCGAGTACTACCCGGTGGAATCGGTACGGGAACTGCCGTCCGGTGGCCTGCAGGTGACTCTGCGGGTGACCGATCCGCGCTGGGTGTCCCGGCTGGTCCTTCGACTGGGTGGCGCCGGCCGGATCGTCAGCCCGCCCGAGCTAGCCGGTGCGGCCACGCAGGCGGCCGAGTTGGCCCTGGCTGGCTACGACGCGATCTAGACGGCCAATCGTCACATCGCCCGGATTCGCCGGGTTGAGCCCGGTCCCGGGGGACTGGAGCGACAAGCCGGGCCGGCTGAGCCGACCGGATGATCTCTGTTCTCCAGGGCCAGCGACACGCCGCTGATGAGGGCACCTGGCATGTGAAGCCGGTGTCACTATGACGGCCGGGGTATTACCGTCGGTGCTCAAGGAGTTGCATATCGCGACCGAAGATGTGGTCACGACGATTGGCGGCTGCAGGAGGTGGATCGGGAATGACGACGATCAAGGCGTCGTGCCCAAGTTGCGGTGATGTGGAGCTGACACCGCAGCAGGTGCGTCTCGTCGTCTGCTCGGTCAAGAGCTGGTCCTATTACGCGTTCTCTTGCACCACCTGTCAGGAGGAGATCCGCAAGCCTGCCGGGCGCGATGTCGTCGCCCTGCTGATCTCTGGTGGCGTGGTCGCCGAGCCGTGGAACGTTCCGGCCGAGGCGCTGGAGGAACACAACGGCCCGACCCTCAACTACGACGACGTGCTCGACTTCGCGCTCTGGCTGGAACAGGCCGACATGCTGGCCGCCGCGGCCGCGGCGCAGGGACCCCCGCCCCGTTCGACCGCACCCGAGACCGCCGCCTGATCGAGCTCAGCCAGCACCCTCAGCTGCACCGTTTGCCGTAACCTGCGGCCATGGCCTGGTGGGTATGGGTGCTGATCTGGGTGGCGCTGATCGCGGTGGCCGCAGCGGTCCTGGTCCCGATGATCCTCTCGGTGCTCCGCCAGCTGGATGAGTTCCAGCGTGAACTGGCCACCGCCTCGCAGCGTTTCGCCCTGATCAGCCAGCAGCTTGAACGGCTGGAGGACCAGCACCCGGCGACGCCGGAGCCGGACGCCGGCGTCGTTCAGCGCCGCGGCGACCGGGACAAGGCGATCCGGCAGGCCAAGGCGCTGACCACGATGCGGCTGCGGGCACGCGATCCTCTCGGGGTCCGGGTGGGCGAGCATAACGGGTGAAATCGGGCTGTCCCGGCGTTCACAGCCAATGTTCGGCATCATGGCCCGGCTGGCCGGCGGTTCACCGCGTACGATGACAGCGACACAGCCGCCCCATGCCGTCAGCCGGGTGGGCGATGAGAGGAAAGCAATGCGCGCACTGGAGCCTTGGCACATCATCGTCCTGGTCGTCGTGATTGGGATCCTGTTCGGCGGGAAGCGGCTGCCGGACGCCGCCCGAGGTCTGGGCCGGTCGATGCGGATCTTCAAGTCCGAGATGACAGAGATGAAGCACGACGATCCCAAGCAGCCGGCCAAGACCGAGCCGATCGAGGGCCGGATCATGGACGCCAACGGCTCGGTGCCCCGGCCGGGCGCGACCACGCCGTCCGACCGCCGGGACGTCTGAACGGCTCTGCTGGGTAGGACGCCGCGATGGCTGTGACGACTCCCCGCCGCCAGGCCCGGGATCCCGAGGGGCGGATGCCGCTGCGCGCCCACCTGCGCGAGCTGCGCCGCCGGGTGATCGTCGTCACCATCGCGATCCTGCTCGGAGGCATCGGCGGCTGGTTCCTGTTCGAGCCGGTGATGACCCATCTGATCATCAACCCGGTGGAGGCGCAGGCCCCGGCCACCCATCCGATCACCTTCCAGTACAACCAGGTCGCAGACGCCTTCACGATCCGGGTGAAGGTTGCCGCCTGGCTCGGAATCATCTTCGCCTCACCGATCTGGCTGTTCCAGATCTGGGGTTTCATCACCCCGGGCCTGACCCGCAAGGAACGGCGCTACTCGATCTTCTTCATCGTTGCCGCGGTGCCGTTGTTCCTGGGCGGGGTGGCGATGGCGGTCTGGCTGTTCCCCAAGGCCATCACCTTCTCCGCCGACTTCGCCCTCAATGGCTCGGCGGTGCAGCCGCTGATGGACTCGGTGGTGACCTTCGCCCTGCGGCTGATCATCGCACTGGGCGTGGCCTTCCTGATGCCACTGTTCCTGATCGGCCTGAACATGGCCGGGCTGCTAGCGGGCCGCACACTCGGAAAACACTGGCGGATCGCAGTTTTCATCGCCTTCCTGTTCGCGGCCATCGTCTCGCCGTCGCCTGACCCGCTGCACATGATCATCTTGGCGCTGCCGCTGGTCGCCCTGTTCTGCCTGGCGCTGGGCTTCGCTCTGCTGAACGACCGCAGGCGGGCCCGCAAGGCCGAGGCCGAGCTGGCCGCACTCGGCGACGAGGATGCCACCCCACTGGACGATCTGCTCGACAGTACCCAGCCGCAGGCCCCGGCGCCGATCGATCCGATCGACCCACCTGAGCGAGCCGACACCTGAGACTGCGTTCCGTCACCGCCCTGACGCGGAAGGAGCGCCCAACGTGGACGAGGCGTCAGTGGCAGCACCACTGCCCGGCAACAAGCCCAGGCCAGAGCCCAGCTCACTGAGAACACCCGGAAGCCTGGCGGCGACCGTGGCAGCGTAGATGTAGAAATCCGGGCGGACGACGACCGTGTCGGCCGAAAGCTCGGCCAGCCATTCGGCGTAGCGGCCGTCGATATCGATCAGCTCGGCCCCGCTGCCGAGCGGCCCCATGCGCAGGATCCGCACACCGAGGCGCTCCACGGCATCGAAGGCGGCTCCCGACACCGGCGGCAGTTCACTGGCGGTCGTCAGAACGAACCAGCCGTGCCCCAGCAGGTCATCGAACAGCCCGGTGCGATCTCCGTAGCCGACGCGGGACTGAATGGACAGCAGACCGGCGTGAGCGTCGCCCGCCGCGAGCAGGCCCGGTCCCAGCCGGGGCGGCGGCGGTGCTGGTGGAGCGAGACTCTTATCGGTCAGCGCGGCCTTCATCCGAGCGTCCCGCTCGGCTGCGGCCGCCTCGTCCGGGACGCAGATGACCCGGCCGAGGTCGATGGACATGTTGATGAAGTACTGCACGTGCGGGTTTCGTTCAGTTCCGTAGGTCTCCAGCAGCCGGTCATCGGCGATGCCGCGCAGCACGGCATCCAGCTTCCACTCCAGATTGACGACGTCGCGCAGACCGCCACACATGCCCTGCCCAGCGAAGGGAGGCATCAGGTGAGCGGCGTCACCGGCGATCAGCACGCGCCGATCGAGCCAGCGGTCAACCCAGCGGGCCTGGAACCGGTAGACGGTGTGCCGCTCCAGCACAGCATTGTCCGGAGTGATCCCCCACGGCTCGAGAAAAGCCCAGGCGGTCTCGGCCTTGTCCAGCTGGCTGATGTCCTCGCCGGGCAACGCCATGAATTCCCAGCGACGCCGACCCGGGCCGCCGGGAACGATGGTGGTCGGCCGCTTCGGGTCACACAGTTGCCAGGCCGGCGGGTCAAACGTCATCGGCTCGTTGGGAATCATGTCCAGAATGAGCCAGTCGAAGAAGAACCCCAGGTCGGTGATCGAGGTGTCCATCGCGGTGCGGACGATGCTGTTGGCCCCGTCGCAGCCGACCAGATAGCGGGCCCGGATCATCTCGGCCGGTGAATCCGTCACCGCGCCCGCGGGACGCACGGCGAGGGTGACGCCATTCGCGTCCTGCTCGTACCCGACGGCGGTGAGCTCCCGGTACAACGTCACCTGCGGCTGCTGTTCGGCCCGCTCCGCCAGCGCCTGCTCCAGATCGGGCTGGGCGAAGAAGTTCGAGGTGTGCCACCAGGAGGGCCCGACGCCGCGCCAGTCGACCTTGAGCAGTGTCTCGCGTTCTGCGTTACGCCACTCGTACCAATTGTCGTATGGCTCAATGATCGGGTCAGTGTCGGACCGGATCCCGACGCTCTGCAGGATGCGGGCGATCTCGTGATCGAAGTGCACGGCCCGCGGCCGCGGGTAGATGGCCGGATACCGCTCGATCACCACGACCTGGTGGCCGCGCCGGCCAAGGAGGGTCGCCAGCAATTGACCGACGGGTCCGTAGCCGACAATCGCGACGTCATAGGTGGGTTCCACGGTGGCCCCCTTCATGGGTCGATATCCCGGCCCCAGGCACTTGCGTTCAGAGGCCGGACGAGGTGTCTTCAGACGCGGATGAGGGTGCTGGGCTGGCCGGAGCCAAGGCATCGCCGCGCGGGCCATCAGCCGGTGGCAGCGGGCGGGCCGGCACGGACGGCGCGGGCTCGCCCGGATGG
>CALMAR010000465.1 GCA_937859855.1 uncultured Kineosporia sp. | reverse complement strand
GCCCTGGGCGCGTCAAGACCCCGCCCCAGCGGCCCGCCCGGTTAGGGCCCGCTGTCGCGCCCACGGCATGGGCGTTCGCCGAGCTGGTGCTGCTGATCGTCACCTATCTGGACATCTCCGGTCAGCCGGCCAATGACCCGCAGTTCGGGGCCCAGCTGGTCGCGTTCGCCCGGGACGTCGAATCGGGCCGGCTGATCGCGGTGACCTGCGCCGCCGCGGCTGTGATCGGGCTGCTCGCGGCCGGCGTCACCTCGATCCGGGCCACCGGCCTGCTGGCGCTGGCCGCGATCGGCTCGCTGGTTCCCGCCGCCCTGGCCGGGCACGCCAACATCGACGCCGGGCACGAGACCGCGGTGACGGCGCTTGGCCTGCACCTGGCCGGCGTGGGCGTCTGGGTCGGCGGACTGGCCTCGCTGCTGATCCTGAGTCCGGGGCTGAGCGCCCGGGCCAGCGCCGTCACCACCCGGCGGTTCTCTGCCATCGCGGGTTGGGCCTATGCCGCGGTGGCCCTGTCCGGAGTGATCAGCGCCTGGCTGCGGATCCCCACCCTGAGCGGCCTGACCAGCAAGTACGGCCTGATCGTGGTGGCCAAGGCGGTGGCCCTGCTGCTGCTGGGCGCGGCCGGTTGGTGGCATCGCCAGCGCACCCTGGATGCGCTGGACGCGGGCCGGCGGCGCGCGTTCGCTCAGCTCGCCGTGGCCGAGATCGGACTGATGGCGGTGGCGATCGGGCTGGCGGTGGCGTTGTCGCAGAGTGCTCCCCCGCTGGCGGCCAAACCGGCCCCGGTCAGCACCGCGGTTTCCCTGACCGGCTACCCGCTGCCCGCCCAGCCCACCGCCATCCGCTGGATGTTCAGCTGGCAGCCGGACCTGCTCTGGCTGATCGTCGGCGGACTGGCCGTGGCCGGCTACCTCGGTGGCGTCCGGCGGCTGCACGCCCGGGGCGACCGCTGGCCGGTTCACCGGACCGCCTTCTTCCTGTTCGGAATCGCCAGCCTGATCTACGTGACCTGCGGCGCTCCCGCCGTCTACGGCCGGATCCTGTTCAGCGCGCACATGGTCGGGCACATGCTGCTGACCATGGTGGTGCCGGTTCCGCTGGTGCTCAGTGCCCCGGTGACCCTGGCCCTGCGCACGCTGAGGCCGCGCGGCGACGGCACTCGCGGGCCGCGGGAATGGCTGCTGGCGATGATCAGCTCACCGCTGGCCCGGCTGCTGGCCTTCCCCCCGATGGCGGCGGCCCTGTTCGCGGGCAGCCTGATCGCGTTCTACTACACCGGGCTGTTCGGGCTGGCGCTGCGGACCCACGTCGGCCATGAGCTGATGCACGTGCACTTCCTGCTCACCGGCTACCTCTTCGCCTGGGTGCTGGTCGGCGTCGACCCCGGGCCGGAGCGCTGGAACTATCCGATGCGGCTGATCCTGCTGCTGGGCACGATGGGTTTCCACGCGTTCTTCGGGATCGCACTGCTGACCGGTACCGGGGTGCTCGAGCGCGGCTACTTCAGCCAGCTCGCCCATCCGTGGGGCCGGGACCTGCTCGGCGATCAGCAGCTCGGTGGCGGGCTGGCCTGGGGTATCGGCGAGATGCCCACCTTCATCCTGGCGATGATCCTGGTGGTGCAGTGGGCCCGTTCCGACGAGCGGGACGCGGTCCGTCTCGATCGTGCCGCTGACCGGGACGGGGACGCCGAACTGAAGGCCTACAACCAGATGCTGGCGCGGATGGCCGAGCGGGACCGCTGACCCCTCGGCGATAGCGTTTCGTTTCGAGATGCGGTTCGGCCCCAGAGCGATCAACACCGGCGGCGCCCAGGGCCCCGACGAAAGGTGGGCACGATGTATATCGGAGGCGGGATCTTCCTGCTGGTGGTGGGCGCGATTCTGTCGTTCGCGGTGACCGACACGAAGGTGAGCGGGGTCGACCTCCAGGTGATCGGCTGGATCTGCATGGCCGGAGGTGCGCTGGCGATCGTGCTGTCGCTGATGCTGATGAACCGGGCTCGCACGACGGCGCACACCGAGTACATCGAGCGTCGCGACGTTCCTCCCGGACCGCCGCCCAGCTACTGAGGCCTCAGAACGCGCTCTCGTCCAGATCCATCAGGTCGTTGCTGGTGGCCTCGGCGATAGCGCGTTCGGCGGCGATCCGGGGCAGGATCTGGTGGGCGAAGAAGCTGGCTGCTGCGACCTTGCCTTGATAGAAGGCGGTGTCGGCTGGGTTCAGAGCCGGCCCTCGCAGTGCGGTGAGAGCGATGTCGGCCTGCCGCAGCAGCAGCCAGCCGACGATCAGGTCGCCGGTGACCAGCAGCAGCCGGGTGGTGTTCTGACCGATCCGGTACACGTTTCGCGCGTCTCCGCCGGCCCGCGGGTCGGACATTTTCAGCGCGCTCACCATGTATCCGACGATGCCCTGGACGTCGTCGAGTGCGGTGGCGAGCAGGTCTCGTTCTGCGGCCAGGCGGCCATCGCCGGGATCCGCCTTGGCGAACTCGGCGATCTGCTGACCCAGGTGCGAGAGTGCCCGGCCGCGGTCCCGGACGATCTTGCGGAAGAAGAAGTCCTGGCCCTGGATGGCTGTCGTGCCCTCGTACAGGGTGTCGATCTTGGCGTCCCGGACGTACTGCTCGATCGGGTAGTCCTTGAGGAAGCCCGAGCCACCGTAGGTCTGCAGGCTCTCGGTGCCCAGCACCACCCAGGCCCGTTCCGAGCCGCAGCCCTTGACCAGCGGCAGCAACAGGTCGTTCAGCCGTTCGGCCAGCTCGTCGCGCTCACCGCGGGACGCCGCGACCTTGATCGCGTCCTGCTGGGTGGCGGTGAAGAACACCAGCGCGCGCAGGCCCTCGGCGTAGGCCTTCTGCGTCATCAGTGACCGGCGCACGTCGGGGTGATGGGTGATCGTCACGCGGGGCGCGGACTTGTTCGCCGCCTGGGCCAGATCGGCGCCCTGAACCCGGTTCCTGGCGTAGTCCAGCGCGTTCAGGTATCCGGTGGATAGGGTGGCGATGGCCTTGGTGCCGACCATCATCCGGGCTCCCTCGATCACCTGGAACATCTGCGCGATGCCGTCGTGGACGCCTCCGAGCAGGGTGCCGGTGGCCGGGATGCCGTCCACCTCGCCGAACCGCAGCTCGCAGGTGGTGGACACCTTGAGCCCCATCTTGTCCTCGACGTTCGTGACGAAAGCTCCGTTGCGCTGGCCCAGCTCGCCGGTCTCCAGGTCGATCTGGTACTTCGGGACGATGAAGAGCGAGAGTCCCTTGGTTCCCGGGCCAGCGCCCTGGGGGCGGGCCAGGACGAAGTGGACGATGTTGCCGGCCAGGTCGTGCTCACCCGAGGTGATGAACCGCTTGACCCCGGAGATCTGCCAGCTGCCGTCGGGCTGCTGAACGGCCTTGGTCCGGCCCGCGCCCACGTCGGAGCCTGCGTCCGGCTCGGTCAGCACCATGGTGGCGCCCCAGCGCTCGGCCACCATCAGCTGAGCCAGCCGCTTCTGCTCCGGTGTGCCCAGTGCATTCAGGATGTTGGCGAACTCGAAGGCGGATGCGTACATGTGGATCGCCGGGTTCGCGCCGAGCAGGAACTCCATCAGCGCCCAGCGCAGTGATGACGGCGCGGGTGTGCCATCCAGTTCCTCGGGCAGCCCGATCTGCCAGAAACCGGAGTCGACGTAGGCCTGGAAGGACTTCCGGAACGAGCCGGGCAGGGCCACGGAGTGGGTCGCGGGGTCGAAGACGGGCGGATTGCGATCGGAGTCGATCAGGGACGGCGCCAGATCCTCGGTGGCCAGCCGGGCCATCTCGTGCAGCGTCTCCCGGGCGGTATCGGCGTCGAGGTCTTCGAACGGGGCGGTGCCGAGCAGCTGGTCGCGGCCGAAGAGTTCGAACAGGTTGAACTCGACGTCACGCAGGTTGTGCTTGTAGTGGCTCATCCGACGTCCTCATCTCGCGCCCGACACTAAGCTACTGCTTAGTAACATATTTTACGACGAGAACAGATCGATAGCCAGGCAGTGACCCGGGCGCTCTTCAGCCGGTCCAGCCGGCAACCCCATTGAACGGATCACTGGGTCATTCATCCCGGTCCTGCCGCCACTGCTTGACCTGGGACCGATGGCGCTTGCCGGCGATCCGCCGCTCGACGGAGCCACGCGTGGGCCTGGTCGCACGGCGCATCCGAGGCGGCGCAACCAGTGCCTCCCGCACGATCCTGGCCAGCCGCTGAGCAGCGGCCTCCCGATTTCGGTGCTGCGAGCGGTGCTCGGCGGCGGTGATGGTGAGGACGCCGTCGTTCAGCCGGGCTCGCAGCACGGCCATCAATCGGGCGCGCTGGGGGCCGGTCAGCGCGGGGCTGGCGGCGACGTCCCAGCTCAGCTGCACCCGGCTGTCGGTGGTGTTCACTCCCTGCCCGCCGGGGCCGCTGGCCCGGGAGAACCGCCACTGAAGTTCCTCCGGCCCGATCATCAGGTCGCGGTTCACCTCGATCGGCTCAGCCATCGGTTCAACCGGTGATCTGGTGGTGAACGACCAGCAGGACGATCAGGGTGGTGGCCAGTCCGAACAGGACCAGGCTGATGACCTCCAACGACACGCCCTTGGGCGGGAGCCGGTTACGGCGCATGGCGGCGTCCGTGGCCCGATAGCGCTGCAGGCCAATCGGGAAACAGGCGGCGCCCAGCACCAGCAGGCCCAGCCCCACCAGCCCGGTCAGCGGCACGCCGGGGAGGAAATGGAGCAGGCCGGTCCCGGCGATCAGGACCGCGAGCGCGGTGCGCATCCAGGCGAGCAGAGTGCGCTCATTGGCCAGAATGAACCTGGCGTCCGGATCGCGCGGCGAGTTGGGCGCGTCCCCCGGGGTCATCCCTCGCGGTTGTCGTCGGAGCTGGTGGGCCGGGGTGCGCCCGGTTCGTCGGGCAGGCCGGTCGGTGCGGCCAGCACGTTGACGGTGTGATCCCCCACGTTGACCTGTTCGGGTTCGACCTCGTCTTTGGTGTCCATCACGACTTCACGCTGCCCGGCGATCTCGATCGCGGTCGCTTCCACCCAGGGGGCGGGCTGCTCCGGCAGTCCGGCGTCGGCAATGGCCTGGCTCAGCGCCCCAGCCACCTGTTCAGGGGAGGCGCGGGTCCCGTCGACGTCCTTCATCAGCCGCCAGACGATCTCCTGGATCGTGTCCTTCGCGTCCTCGTCCGGGTGGGTGTCCTCGTCAGCACCGAGGGGCTTGCCTTCCATCGAACGCTCCTTCACTGGGCCGGTACCCATGGTTACGGAAGGCGCCTTCCAGCGCGAGCCGGCGTGATCTCCACCTCCCGGCGGCAACGGCTGCCGCCACCCAGGATCGAGGGCCCCGGCAACCTATGAAACCGGCCCGAGCCACGCTGCTAAGGTCCTTTCAGTGACGTGTCTGATTCACCTGAATGGACCTCCGGGAATTGGGAAATCGACGCTCTCGGCACTGTACACGCACAGACATCCCGGTACTCTCAACCTCGATATCGATTCGCTGCATCGCCTGGTCGGTGGCTGGAAAGACCCGGATAATCACGCGCACCAGATTCTGCGCCCAGTGGCTCTGGCCATGGCGGCCACTCATTTACAGGGCGGTCGTGATGTCATTCTCCCTCAGTATCTGGCCCGTGTTGACGCGATCCAGGCCTTCGCCGACGTCGCTGCCGGCAATGGTGCTGAATTCCGCGAATTCATTCTGCTCGATACCAAGGAAGAATCGATTGCCCGCTTCGAGCGCCGGCCCGATTACACGTCCTGGGACGAGTACAACCGTGCCTACGTAGCCCTCCTGGGCGGCTCGGTGATGCTGGCCAGAATGTACGACGAGTTGCTGGAAGTCTCCCGCCTGCGCCCCTCAGCAGTCATTATC
>CALMAR010000464.1 GCA_937859855.1 uncultured Kineosporia sp. | reverse complement strand
GTTGGTGACCGTGACGGTGTAGGTGATCCGATCCCCGGGCCGGGTCTGGCCGTCGCCGTTGACGTCGTCCACCGCTGCCGACTGACTGATGCCAAGATCGGGTGCGTAGATGTTCACCGCGAACGTGGCCACAGCCGGAAAGTAGGTCTCTCCCCCGGTGTTCATCCGCAGGGTCATCGACGTGGCGTTGTTGCCCAGCAGAATGTTCGAGGAGTAGACGTCCGCATCGAAACCGAAGGTGTTGCCAGCCGGGGTTCTTCCGGGCACGGCGGCACCGCTGTCGCTGACAGTGGAGTTGAAGTAGTTGTTGGCCGGATTCTGGGCATCGCTCAGGATGGTGCTGCCGATGCCGGAACCGGCCGGCGGGATCACCTGCAGCTGGTCGCCGGTGCTGCCCGCGTCACCCTCGAACGCGACGGTGCCCAGCCGGACGTCGACCACCCCGTTGGGCGGGGTCTCGAAACCGTTCAGCCCGACGTCGATGGTGGTGTCGCCGGGCGAGTTCTGCACGGTGCCGAATCCGTCGAACACGGTCAGATTGCGTTTGGGCAGACTGGCCGACCTGATCACCGTGACCAGGGTCCAGGCCGCATAGGAGTCCGGACCGGTGGCGGCATAGATGTCCGCACCGGTGTAGGTGCCCGAGCCCGCGCTGCGCACGACGCTGGTGACGTCGGCGAAGGAGACGTAGGGGAGCCCGCTGGCGGTGCCGCTGTCGGTGTTGCTGGCGGTGATGGTGCGATAGCCAGCGTCCCCTGGCGCCTTCAGCAGCAGCCTGGTCATCGCGGTGCCGGATGGCGGCGCGGTCCTGGTGGTGCCGCCACCGCTGCTGGTGTAGGCCGACCAGTACAGCCCGGCCCACAGCACGCTGCTGCCGGACGGCATGGACAGGCCGGCTGACGAACTGGAATGGGTGCTGCTGTCACCGTCGATGTCGCTGAAGGTCATCGGATAGTTGTTGTTGTTCAGCGCGCCGCCGGACGACACCCCGTTTACAGCGTCGGTGCAGGCGGCACTGGGCGGGCAGGTGACCAGCGAGTTGCCTCGCAGCAGGATGTCCCCGCGCTGGTTGTTCTGATAGCGGATGGAGAAGGCCCGGCTGACCGCGGCCTGGGCCGGCGCCGCGATGGCTACGAAGGTGGCGAAGGCGCACAGCGCCAGCACCGCGGAGATGGCCGCCAGCACGGGATGGCGATCACGCCTGAACGCCACGACCACCCTGTCCTCCCCGGCAACAGCACTCCTTCGCAGGCTGGACATCGGCCGGAAAGCCGCTGGACCTGAGCCCGGCGGCACCGCTGACTGGGCACCGGCTGGGCATGAACGACGTACATCGCGCGATCTTCGGCTCGAGGCCGGGCCGGGAAAGGCAGGGCCGGGCTCATTCAGGCTGCAGCCAGGCCGAGCCGCCGCCGCCGTGCCCGGCCACGCTCAGGACATCCCCGGGTCCTGGCTGCCCCGAGGTTCAGTGACCGCGCTCGATCCATTCGTCCAGGTGTGGCGCTTCGGCACCGATGGTGGTGTCCTCGCCGTGCCCGGTGTGCACCACCGTCTCCGGCGGCAGCACCAGCAACCGGGTCCGGATCGACTGGATGATGGCGGGGAAGTCGGAGTAGGAACGCCCGGTCGCCCCCGGCCCACCGGCGAACAGGGTGTCGCCGGTGAACAGGACGCCGAGATCCTGGGAGTACAGGCAGGTGCTGCCCGGCGAATGACCCGGCGTGAACAGCGCCGTCAACGCGGAACCGGCTACCCCGAAGGTGTCGCCGTGGCGCAGCTCCCGATCGGGCGGGCTGCTGTGCTCGGCGTTCCAGAGCATCGTGTCCGCCGGCGGGAACCAGATCGGCGCGCCCACCGCCCGGCTCAGCGCGACCGCCGCGTTGATGTGATCATTGTGGCCGTGGGTCAGCACGATGGCCCGGGTCATCCTCCGGCCCACCGCCTCGGCGATCGGGGCCGGGTCATGGGCGGCGTCGATGACGATCACTTCGTCGTCGTCGCCGACCAGCCAGACATTGTTCTCCACGTCCCAGCTGCCGCCGTCCAACTCGAACGTGCCCGAGGTGATGACCCGGTCCACGCGTGCGCTCACGGCTGGTACCCCGCCGTGGCGAGGCGCGCTGCCCATGATCCACTCACCGGTTCGTTCATAGTTCCACCACCGACCTCAGGACACCGCCCTGCTGCATCTTCGCGAAAGCGGCCTCGACGTCACCGATTCCGATCTTCTCGGTGACGAACGCGTCCAGGTTGAGCCGGCCCTGCTGATAAAGGTCGATCAGCATCGGGAAGTCCCGGCTGGGCAGGCAATCGCCGTACCAGCTGGACTTCAGCGAGCCACCTCGCCCGAAGATGTCCAGCAGCGGAATCTCCAGCGTCATCTGCGGAGTGGGGACGCCGACCAGTACCACGGTCCCGGCCAGATCGCGGGCGTAGAAGGCCTGCTTCCAGGTCTCCGGCCGTCCGACCGCGTCGATCACCACATCGGCGCCATGACCACCGGTCAGTTCCTGCACCGCCTGGACGACGTCGCTGGACGAGGCATTGATGGTGTGGGTGGCGCCTTGGTCCTGGGCCCAGCCGAGCTTCTGGTCATCGATGTCGACGGCGATGATCCGGGCCGCGTTGGCCAGCCTCGCTCCGGCGATGGCGGCGCTGCCCACGCCGCCGCAGCCGATCACTGCGACCGAATCGCCCCGCTGCACGTTGCCGGTGTTCATCGCCGCACCAAGACCGGCCATCACCCCGCACCCGAGCAGACCGGCCGCCGCGGGCGAGGCCGATGGGTCGACCTTGGTGCACTGGCCGGCGTGCACCAAGGTCTTGTCCGCGAACGCCCCGATGCCCAGGGCGGGCGAGAGCTCGGTGCCGTCGGCCAGGGTCATCCGCTGCGCGGCGTTGTGGGTGTTGAAGCAGTACCAGGGCCGTCCGCGCAGGCAGGCTCGGCAGTGGCCGCAGACCGCCCGCCAATTCAGGATCACGAAGTCGCCGGGGGCTACGTCGGTGACCCCGTCCCCGACCTGCTCGACGATCCCAGCCGCCTCGTGCCCGAGCAGGAACGGGAAGTCGTCGTTGATCCCGCCTTCGCGGTAGTGCAGGTCGGTATGGCAGACACCGCAGGCCTGCACGGCCACGACGGCCTCACCCGGGCCGGGGTCGGGGATGGTGATCTGCTCGAGGGAAACCGGGACACCCTTGGCCCGGGCGACTACTCCGCGAACGGTCTGTGGCATGTACGGCTCTCCGTTAGTGGCGAGTCCCTGTGGTCACTTCACTGGTGGCGACAGACGGCACTGTACTTGTGGGCCGCCCCTGGTAAAGGACCAGCGCGGTCAGCACCAGCAGGGCCAGGGTGGCGATCCCGGTCTCCCGCCCGACCAGCGCGAGCGTGCCCGGCCGGGTCCCGGGCCAGGCGTCCTCGACGATCGTCAGCCCCAGATCGAACACCGCGTGCGTGATCACCGCCGGCCAGACGCTGTCGCTGCGGTAGCGCAGCCAGCCGTACAACGCGCCAGCGGTGGTCATCACGGCCAGGAAGATCGGCACGGTCAGCCAGCGATTGCCCTCGGTCAGGTAAGCGCCGGTGACGATGAACACCACCGGCAGGTGGAACAGGCCGTGCAGCAGGCCGACCAGCAGGGCCGGACCGGCACCGTCCCGCTGGCCCCAGGCCCGATTGACCAGCGGCAGGAAGTACCCTCGCCAGCCGATCTCCTCGAAGAACGAGAACACGATCAGCACCGCCAGCTCGATCGGCAGATCCAGCGGGGCGGGCAGGCCGGATGAGTCGAACCGGGTCAGCCCGGTAAGGCCGGTCACCATTTCAGAACCAGCCAGCACGGCCAGGGGGATCGCGACCGCGATCGGCCAGACCTGAAAACCGCTGCGGGTCAGGCCCAGTGAGCGCCAGCCGGCCCGGTGGTAGCCGTCCCGGGTGATCACGAACTGCATCAGCACCAGCGCGGTGATCGGGGCCAGCATGGCCACCACCGCCGCCGTCTCACCGGCTGAGCGCAGCAGGACCGCGACCAGCACGCACAGGCCGACGGTCAGTGAGTAGAACAGGGTGGCCTTCCGGCCGGGGGAAAGATTGATCCACATGTCATCGAGATTGCCCGGGCCTGGGACCGCCCCGCCTCCCCCGGCGGACCCGCGTTGCGGGCCTGGCGCAGGTCTGCCGGACGGCCGGGGCTCTGCCTGGGGACAGAGCCGGCCATCTGGCTGCAGACCCTGCCCAGCGCCGGCTCCGCGTCGTAGCGTCGGATCATGACCAGCCAGACCGTCCCGTTCAGCGCGCGCCCGGCGCCGCGCTGGGTGGACGGCGTGATCGCCCTGGTGGCGGCGGTGCTGGCGGTGCTGGTCCTGCTGACCGCGGATCTGCGGGCGATCGACCCGGGACTGCGCCCGGCTTCGCCGCTGATCGTGCTGCTCACTGTCGCCGGGGGCCTCGGCCTGGGCCTGCGCCGGGTGGCTCCTCTGACCGGCCTGCTGGTCACCGGCGCAGCGGCAACCGTCGTCTCGGCGGCCGGTCACTACACCGGGCTGCTGCCCTATCTGACTCTGGTCGCGTTGTACGCGGTCGCCGTCTACGGCACCCGGATCCAGGCGGTGGCCGGAGTCGTCGTGATGGCAAGCTGCTTCGCCCTCCTGGTGCTGGCCGGAGTGCCCGATCTGAGCGTGGGCGACGTGGTCACCAGTTGCGCGATCGGGGTGGCGGTGGCCGCGATCGGCGACGCGGTCCGGCTGCGCCGGGAACATCAGGCCGGCCTGATCGCGAATGCGGAGAGCCGGGCCGCGGCGGCCGCGGCGCAGGCGGCCCAGGCGGTGGCCGAGGTACGGCTCCGGATCGCCCGGGAGCTGCACGACGTGGTGGCGCGCCGCATGGCGCTGAGCGCCGTCGCGGCGG